>ANAW01000148.1:0-12519 GCA_000340945.1 Nocardiopsis synnemataformans DSM 44143
TGAGCGCTGTCGCGGGCACCGCGGCCCGGGCGCGGACCGGCTCGGGCGCGGGCACCTGCGCGGGCCCCGAAGGCGCGGCGCCTTCGTCCTCGGCCGCCAGCGCCTCCCCGGGAACGGCCACGACCGCGCACGTCCCGCGCGTGGGCCCGGCGCTCAGCGTCACCTCCAGGCCGTGGCGCGCGGCGATGGTGGCCACCACGAACAGCCCCAGCTGGGAGTCCTCGCGCATCTGGGCCAGGTCGAAGCGCGGCGGGTCGCGCAGCAGCGCGTTGGCCGCCTCCAACTGCTCCCGCGTCATCCCCAGCCCCCGGTCGCGCACCTCCAGCACGCACCCGCCCGCCTCCCCGGCCCGGCCGCGCACCGTCACCTCCGTGCCCGGGGGCGAGAACGACGTCGCGTTCTCCAACAGCTCCGCCAGCAGGCGCACGGTGTCCGCACCCACCTCGCCGCGCAGCGCCACCCCCGGCACCGCCAGCACCCGCACCCGCACGTAGTCCTCGATCTCGCTGGCCGCGGCCCGCACCGCCTCGTGCAGGCGCACCGGCGTCAGCCCCCGCCGCACCGGGGCGTCCCCGCTGAGCAGCATCAGGTTCTCGGCGTTGCGCCGCATCTGCGTGCTGAAGTGGTCGATGCGAAAGAGCGACTCCAGCACCTTGGGGTCGGTCTCGGCGCGCTCCAGCGCGTCCAGCAACCCCAGCTGCCGGTGCACCAGCGCCTGGGTGCGCCGGGCGATGTTGCGGAACATGTTGCGCACGCCCGCGCGCACCTGCGCCTCCTCCACCGCCGCCGCCACGGCCGCGCGCTGGGCGTCGTTGAAGGCCTCGGCGACCTGCCCGACCTCGTCGTTGCTCTCCACCCGCAGCCGCGGCACCTCGGCGTCCACGTCCACGCTGCCGCCCGCGCGCAGCCGGGCGGTGACCTCGGGCAGGCGCACCCGGGCGTGCTCCAGGGTGACCGTGCGCAGGTCCTGTAGGCGCCTGCCCAGGCGCTGGGTGGCGCCCACCGCGACCGCGGAGGAGACCAGGGCGGCCACCAGTGCGGGCACGCTCATGAGCAGGACGCTGGTGCGCAGTTCGGCCGACTGGGAGCGGCTGAAGGCGATGACCCGGTCGATCTGGCCCTGCTCGACGTCGCGCATGCGCGCGTCCACGGCCTCGGCGGCGCCCTGCCAGGCGGTGGCGTTGACCGGGACGGTGGCCCCGCCCCGCACCGGCATGGAGATGATGCTCTCCTGGAGCTGGTAGATGCGCTGCAGCTCGGTGTAGGACTCCAGCTCGATGTACTCCTGGCTGTCGTCCTCGCTCATCTCGACCACGACCCGGTCCCAGGTGTAGTGCTGGGCGCCGGCCGCGGCGGCGAACTGCGCGTGGGCCTGGACGGGGAAGGCGTTGGTGGCCACCGAGTGGGCCAGGACGGCATCCTGCTGGTTGAGGAGTTCGCGGGTGCGCATCAGCGAGGTCAGGGAGCGCAGGTGCGGGGCCTGGGCGGGGTCGGCGCGCTCGACGTGGCCGTCCCACACGCGCAGGCCCTGTTCGATGACCTCGTCGTAGACGGTGGAGGTCTCCTCCAGGTCGATCTCGGTGGGGGAGGAGGCGTCCACCCGGGCGCGCAGGGTGTCGATGCGGTTGACCGCGGCGCGGAAGGTCAGGGCCTGTTCGGGCAGGTCCTCCATGTCGAAGGCGTCCAGGCTCTGGCTGAGGGCGTCCACGGCCTCGTCGGTCTGCTGGCGCGAGTAGGTCAGGTACAGGGCGGTGCGCTCGGTGCCCCAGGCCGCGTCCATGGTGGCGCGGCGTTCGCGTTGGAGCGCGCTGACGGTCTCCTCGACCGGGACGCCGACCTGTTCGGTGAAGGTGGCGGTGGCGCGCAGTTCGCCGATGTCGCCGACGAGCAGGGCGGTGAAGGCGGCCCACAGGGCCAGCAGCACGGTGCTGGGGAACAGGACCAGCGTGATCATGCGGGCGCGAAGCGAACGGCGCTTGTTGTGGGGCATGGGCTCGCTTCCGGGGGAGAGCGGCGGACGCTGCCTGCGGGGGACGTCCGCCGGGTGGGGGAGGGGCCGGAGTTCCACAGAGTGAACCGCTCAACGGGGGATTGCGCAAGCCTGAGAGGGACACCGGGACCCATACGGGCAGGATCGGTGCAGGTGGGGAGGCGGGCCTCAGCTTGGTAACGCGAACTACTAAGCTACTAAGTTGATTAAAATCTACGTCGTACAGCCGGGCCTTTCGTTCTTCAAAACCCCAGAAAAGCCAAAGGAGCGGCTCCGCCGCACCGACCACCACAGGGCTGACCTCGGGGAATCCGCACACCCGCCGACCCCACCAGGTGACCCCCGCCCGGCACACGGGTACGTAGCCCCCAGCGACCGCCCACACGGGCACCGCTCGCACCGGACCCATCACAGGGGGAGAGGACCCACCATGAAGCTCACCGAGGAGCAGATCCGCGACGGCCTGACCCGCCTCACCGACTGGGAACTGGACCCCGCCGTACCCGCCATCCGCCGCACCGTGCGCCTGCCCGACTTCCCGGCCGCCATCGCCCTGGTCAACGAGATCGCCCAGGCAGCCGAGCAGGTCGACCACCACCCCGACATCGACATCCGCTACGACACCCTGCACCTGGCGCTGAGCACCCACTCCGAGGGGGCCGTCACCGACAGGGACATGTCCCTGGCCGCCCGCGTGGACGAACTCGTCCCCTGACCCGCGCACGGGGGAGTGGCAGGCAGCGCAGACGCGCAACACCCGGCCCGCGCCCCGAACCCGCCGACGCACCCGCCCGCCCCGGACCACCCGGGCGGGAAAGGGGGGTCAGCGCAGGCGCGCCCGACGCATCTTGCCCGAGGCCGTGCGCGGCAGCTCCTCCACGAAGTCCACCACCCGCGGCGCCGCGTGCGCGGCGAACCGCTCGCCCACCCACCCCTTGAGCTCCTCGGCCAGCTCCGGAGTGGCCTCGCGACCGGCGTGCAGGACCACCCGCGCACCGATGACCTGGCCCGCGAGCTCGTCGGGGATCGAGTACACCCCGCACTCCTCCACCGCGGGGTGGGCGTTGAGCACCGTCTCCACCTCCGTCGGGCCGATCCGGTACCCGTGGGTCAAGATGGCGCCGTCGTCACGGGTGGAGAAGAACAGCGAACCCTGGCGGTCCTGGATACCGGTGTCCCCGGTCAGGTAGTAGGCGTGGTCGGGGGTGAACCTGACCTGCGAGGCCCCCTCATGGCCGATGTAGCCGTCGAACCAGGCCAGCGGACTGTGCGCCAGGTCCACCGCCACACGCCCGTAGGCGCCCAGGGGAGCGGGGTCGTCGGAGATCGCCTCCAGGATCTGCACCCGCCAGCCCGGCAGGGCCTGACCGATCGCCCCCGGCGGCAGAGCGGCCGGTTCCTGACCGGTGTCGCCGTTGGGAACGCCCACGCACCAGCCCAGCTCGGTCTGCCCGTAGTGGTCGCGCACCGGGATGCCGAAGACGTCGGTGACCCAGTCGATGACGTCGGGGGCCAGGGGCTCGCCCGCACTGGCCAGGCTCTGCACCATGACCTCGGGCGGCAGGGTCTTGGTGGCCGCGCGCAGCGTGCGGTAGGTGGTGGGGTCGGCCGCCAGGTTGGTGACGCCGTGCACGCCCAGCACGTCCAGGGTCAGCTCGGGGTCGAAGAACCCGGCGCGCAGGGCCAGGGAGTTGTGCCCGGCCAGCAGCGGCGAGATGAGCCCGTGGTAGAGGCCGTAGGCGGAACCGGGGTCGGCGGTGTTCCAGTAGACGTCGTCGTCGTGCACGCCCAGGCCGTAGTGGTGGTAGGCGTGCATGGCGGCCAGGGCGCGCACGGGCACGCGCACGCCCCGGGGCGGACCGATGACGCTGGAGACGTAGACGACGGCCAGCGGCCCGGCGCCTCCCACGGCGGCGTCGGGGGAGGGCGGCGCGGTCGCGGCGCGGGCGGCCAGGCCGGTGAGGGTGTGGTCGCCCTCGTGGGCGGGCTCGGCGGCGGTGGTGGCGATGTGCCAGGGGCGGTCGGCGCCGGGGTCGAGCTTGGTGCGGTACTCGGCGTCGCACACGACCAGGCGGGCGCCGGAGTCGGTGAGGCGCTCGTGGATGGCCGAGGGGGCGAAGGAGGAGAGCAGGGGGACCAGGACGGCTCCCAGGCGCCACACGGCCAGGGCGGTGACGGTCAGGTCGGTGCCCTTGGGGATGAGGGTGGCGACGCGGTCTCCGGCGGTGATGCCCAGGTCGGCGAGGCCGGTGGCCAGGTCGCGGGAGCGCTGGGCGAGTTCGCCGAAGGTGAGGGTGGCGGCCTCCAGGGTGGGGCCGATCTCGGTGGTGGCGGTGGCGTGGGGGTCGTGGCGGTCGCAGAGGAGGTGGGCCACCGATGTGGTGGGTGTGTCGTAAGTGGCGAGCCAGTCGCGGACGTGCTGCTCCGGGTCGGGCACGGGCATCGGTGGCGGTCCTCTTTTTCGGTTGGTGTGGGGCTTTCGCGGGTTACGTCAACACTATGCCCACCTGTGAGGCTGGCCTCACTCGCGCGCCGCGTGGGCGCTGGGACATGATGTGGGGATGGATAGCGTCGCGGTGGTGGAACGTTTCGGTCTGGGTGCGGATGTGCGCCTGTGGCTGGAGGAGGCGGAGCGGCTGCCGGAGCCGGTGAGGGCTCTGGAGGTTCCGGTGGGTGCTGAGGCGGAGCGGGTGCTGGACCTGTTCGCGCTGGAGGCGGTGGACCGGGCCGAGGTGGAGGCGCTCTGGCCGGGTTCGGGGGCGGAGCCGGGGGAGTGGCCGCCGGAGCTGTGGTACCTGGTGGAGTGCATGTACCGGCGTCTGTGCGCGGACGCGGACCTGGCGCTGGGGGAGTGGCAGGACTGGCCGTCGCTGGTGGGGGCCGAGGACGCGCGGGTGCGCGCGGCGTCGTTGTGGGCGTTCGCGGCGCGGGTTCCGGCGCAGTTCGAGGCGCACGCGGAGTTGGGCGTGGACCCCGCGGTGACGGCGGCGACGCTGGCCGACGTGGGCGTGCAGGTGGCGCGGTCGCGGCGGATGTTCGGCCGGTTGGGTGTGGAGACGGCGTCGTGGGTGGCGGCGCAGTTCCGGGGGCGCCTGTACTGGGTGGGCGGGTTGCAGCTGGAGCCGGGGGTGCTGACCGACCAGGGCGGTGTGGAGTGGTACGCCCGGGAGGAGGCGGCGCGGTTGGGTCCGGGGATGGGGCGCGGGGACCTGGCGCTGCGGTTGCACATTCCGTCGGGGGGCCTGGATCCGGCGTCGGTGGATGACGCGCTGGGTCGGGCGCGGGGGTTCGCGCGCTCGCACCTGGGGTTCGATCCGGTGGTGGCCACGTGTACGTCGTGGTTGCTGGACCCGCAGTGGGAGGAGGTGTTGGGGGAGGGCTCCAACATCGTGGGGTTCCAGCGGCGGTTCACGTTGGTGGGGCACGGGCAGCCGGGGGAGTCGGACGTGTTCCGGTTCGTGTTCGGGATGCCGGTGGTGGACGTGGCGGCGGCCGGGCGGCGCACGCGGTTGGAGCGCGCGGTGGTGGAGCGGTTGGAGTCGGGGGGTGCGTGGCAGGTGCGCACGGGGTGGTTGCGGCTGCCCGAGTAGGGCTCGCGTGTGTTCCCCGGGGCCTGTTGGTTGCGGGCCCCGGGGGGCGCGGGCGGCTGACGTCGGTGGCGCTGGCGCTGCTGTGTCGGCCGGGTGCCGGGGTGCGGGCCCGGTGGGTGCGGTGGCCGGGAGAGGGGTCCGGGCTCTGCTGGGCCCAGGCGTACGAGGGGCTGTTCGCCTGAGGGAGGGGCCCGTTCAGCTCTACTTGACATAATGTGCATTATCGGCGATATGGGACGGCCTGCGGGGAAGGGGTTCTCGGCCCTGTGGCCGTGCGTGTGCGCTCGGGTGCTGTGCGGCGGCTACGCCTGGGGCCTGGAGGCTGACGTCCGGGCCGGTCCACCGGTCGGCCCCGGCGGCGTGGCCCTCTGGACGCTCTGGTGTCCGAAGGCCGCTCAGCTCCTCGGCGTACGGGCTGTGGATCGCTCTGTTCGGACTGGCCTCCCGGAGCCGGGTGTCTCTGCGCGGACACCCCCGATGCCGCCCTCGCCCGCCTCTGACCTGGGCGTCTTCCCCCTGTGGTGTTGCGTGCGCCCAGGCAGGCCCCGAGGCCCCGGTGTCGCGGGGCGGCTTCGTGGCGAAGCTGCTGGTGAGCGGCGGGGTGTCCCCCTGAGGTCGCGCCCCAACCCGGTTCCTCCATGTTTCATGCATAAACCGTGTTATGCATGATTTTGTAGGGTTTTGTACTTCTATGCGTAGTTCTATGGCGGTCGGTTGACCCATCACCGGCTCCCGCCGACCTGTCGGCCCGCCCGCCGTCCACCCCTCCCGTCTTCCCTCCACCGCGGTCTTGCCCCCACTGGACTCCCCCGCGCGCGAGCACCCCGCCGCGCCTCCCCTCCTCCCCTGCCCGGCACCCGGCTCCACGGCGCCGCCCACGGGGCGCCGCCCCGCGTTTCCCCTCCCCCGCCCCGGGCAGGTGGGCGGCGTGGCGCACGGCGGTTCCCGCCCGGGCCGGGGGCCCTGCGGCACGTCGTTCGTGAACAGTAGATCACGGAGGGTTACCGTTGCCGGAGCCGTGGCCGGATCGGGCGCGGACTCCCCCGGTCCAGCGGCCCGCCGCTCCCGAAGGCACCCTCCTGGGAGGAAGAGGCATGGCCCTGCACGAGGACGAACTGCGACGCGTGGACGCCTACTGGCGGGCCGCGAACTACCTGTCGGTCGGGCAGATCTACCTGATGGACAACCCGCTGCTGCGCGAGGAGCTGCGGCCCGAGCACATCAAGCCGCGCCTGCTGGGGCACTGGGGCACCACCCCGGGGCTGAACTTCTGCTACGCGCACCTGAACCGGGCGATCCGGGCCCGGGACCTGGACATGATGTACGTGATCGGGCCGGGGCACGGCGGCCCGGCGGCGGTGGCCAACGCCTGGTTGGAGGGCACCTACGGCGAGGTGTACCGGCACGTGGGCCAGGACGTGGACGGGATGCGGCGGCTGTTCCGGCAGTTCTCCTTCCCCGGCGGGGTGCCCAGTCACGTGGCGCCCGAGACGCCGGGGTCGATCCACGAGGGCGGTGAGCTGGGGTACTCGCTGGCGCACGCCCAGGGTGCGGCCTTCGACAACCCCGGCCTGGTGGTGGCGTGCGTCGTGGGCGACGGTGAGGCCGAGACGGGCCCGCTGGCGGGCAGCTGGCACGGCAACGCGTTCCTGGACCCGGTGCACGACGGAGCGGTGCTGCCGATCCTGCACCTGAACGGGTACAAGATCGCCAATCCCACGGTGCTGGCGCGCATCCCCGAGCGGGAGCTGCTGTCCTACTTCGAGGGGCTGGGGTACCGGCCGCTGCTGGTCAGCGGTGAGGACCCCGGGTACATGCACCGGCGGATGGCCGAGGCGGTGGACGAGGCGCTGGAGGAGATCGCGCGGATCCAGTACCGGGCGCGGGTGTCGGGGGTGCGGGAGCGTCCGGTGTGGCCTGTGGTGATCCTGCGTTCGCCCAAGGGGTGGACGGGTCCGGTGGAGGTGGACGGTGAGCCGGTGGAGGGGACGTGGCGTTCCCACCAGGTGCCGTTGGGCCAGGTGCGTTCGGACGAGGGGCACCGGAGGCTGCTGGAGGAGTGGATGCGCTCCTACCGGCCCGAGGAGCTGTTCGAGGAGTCGGGCGCCCCGGTGGCCGAGGTGCGCGGCCAGGCGCCGGAGGGCGAACGGAGGATGAGTGCGAGCCCGCACGCCAACGGCGGGGTGCTGCGGCGGGAGCTGGTGCTGCCGGACTTTCGCGGGTACGCGGTGGACGTGGGCAGGAACGGGACCCAGACCAGTGAGGCGACGCGGGTGCTGGGCCGCTTCCTGCGGGACGTGATCCGGGCCAATCCGCGGACGTTTCGGCTGGTGGGGCCGGACGAGACGGCCTCCAACCGGTTGGACGCGGTGTTCGAGGCCTCGGACAAGGAGTGGGAGGCGGAGCGGCTGGCGACCGATGAGCACCTGGGGCCCGGGGGCCGGGTGATGGAGGTGCTCAGCGAGCACCTGTGCCAGGGGTGGTTGGAGGGGTACCTGCTGACCGGGCGGCACGGGTTGTTCAGCTGCTACGAGGCGTTCGTGCACATCGTGGACTCGATGTTCAACCAGCACGCCAAGTGGTTGAAGGTGTCGCGGCACCTGCCGTGGCGGCGTCCGATCTCCTCGTTGAACTACCTGTTGACCTCGCACGTGTGGCGGCAGGACCACAACGGGTTCACCCACCAGGATCCGGGGTTCTTGGACGTGGTGCTGAACAAGCCCGCGGAGGTGGTGCGGGTGTACCTGCCGCCGGACGCCAACACGCTGTTGTCGGTGGCCGACCACTGCCTGCGCTCCAGTGACTACGTGAACGTGGTGGTGGCGGGCAAGCAGCCGGGGCTGGGTTATCTGTCGATGGAGGAGGCGGTGGCGCACTGTACGCGCGGGGTCGGGATCTGGGAGTGGGCCAGTACCGACGGCGGGGAGGACCCGGACGTGGTGCTGGCGTGCGCGGGCGACGTGCCCACGTTGGAGGCGTTGGCGGCGGCGGACCTGGTGCGCCGGTGGTTGCCGCAGGTGCGGGTGCGGGTGGTCAACGTGGTGGATCTGATGCGGTTGCTGCCCGACAGCGATCACCCGCACGGGCTGCCCGACGTGGAGTACGACGCCCTGTTCACCACGGACAAGCCGGTGGTCTTCGCCTTCCACGGGTATCCGTGGCCGGTGCACCGGTTGACCTACCGGCGGGCGGGCCACGAGAACCTGCACGTGCGCGGGTACAGGGAGCGGGGCACGACGACCACGCCGTTCGACATGGTGATGCTCAACGACCTGGACCGGTTCCATCTGGTGATGGATGTGATCGACCGGGTTCCGGGGTTGGGGCAGCGGGCGGCGGAGGTGCGTCAGCGGATGGCGGACGAGCGGTTGCGGCACCGGGCCTACACCCGGGAGTTCGGTGAGGATCCGGCGGAGATCCGTGAGTGGGTGTGGCGGTACTGATGCGTGTTCTGGTGGTCAACGCGGGGTCCTCCAGCCTGAAGCTGGGGGTGGTGGACGGTGACGGTGCGGTGCTGGCCTCGGAGTCGCTCGCGGCGCGTGGTGGGCACTGGGATCCGCGGGAGCTGGGTCGGGTGCTGGATGGTGTGCCCGAGGTGGACGCGGTGGGTCACCGGGTGGTGCACGGGGGCGATGAGTTCGTCGATCCGGTGCGGTTGGACGCCTCGGTGGTGGAGCGGTTGCGGGCGTGGGGTTCGCTGGCGCCCCTGCACCAGCCCAAGGCGCTGGAGGCGATCGAGGCGGTGGGGCGGGCGTTGCCGGGGTGTGCGGCGGTGGCGTGCTTCGACACCGCCTTCCACGCGGATCTGCCGGAGGTGGCGTCCGCGTACGCGGTGCCCGAGCGGTGGCGTCGGGAGTGGGGGGTGCGCCGGTACGGGTTCCACGGGCTCTCGCACGCCTATGTGTCGCGGCGGGCGGTGGAGTTGACCGGTGGGGAGCGTGTGGTGAGTGCGCACCTGGGGTCGGGGGCGTCGTTGGCGGCGGTGTCGGGGGGCCGGTGTGTGGACACCACGATGGGGTTCACCCCGTTGGAGGGGGTGGTGATGGCCACGCGTTCGGGGAGTGTGGATCCGGGGTTGGTGGTGTGGTTGGTGCGCCATGGCGGGTTGTCGGTGGAGGAGGTCGAGCGGGGGCTGGAGCGCGAGTCGGGGTTGTTGGGGCTGGCGGGGACCGAGGACATGCGTGAGGTGTTGGAGCGCGACGACGCGCGGGCGCGGTTGGCGTTGGGGGTGTACGTGCACCGGTTGTGCGCGGGTGTGGCGTCGATGGCGGCGGCGTTGGGCGGGGTGGACACGTTGGTGTTCACCGGTGGTGTGGGTGAGGCGGCGGCGCCGGTGCGTGAGCGTGTGGCGCGGGGGCTGGGTTTTCTGGGGGTGGGTGTGGACGGTGCGGTGAATGCTGCTGTGGAGGGTGAGGCGGAGGTGACGGGTGCCGGGGCGCGGGTGCGCACGTTGGTGGTGCCCTCGCGTGAGGACGTGGAGATCGCGGCGGGGGTGCGGCGGGTGTTGGGCGGGGGGTGAGGCTGGGGCTCTCCCCCGCTCCTTTCTCCTGCGTGACCTCGTGGTTCGGTTTCGGGGGCGTTGTGAGTCCGGTGGTGGGTGTGGGGCGCGGCCGTGGCATCCTCTCCCCCGCCCGGCCTCGTCGTTCGAACGGTGGTCACCCCAGGGTTCACGTGGACACGCGGAGCCGCTGTGTGGTGGCGGTCGGGCGTCCTCTCCCCCGCCCCCTCTCCCCCGATGTCGGGTGTCGAACGCGTTCGGCTGTGTTCGACCGTGTTCGAAAACTGGCGGTGGCGGGCGGTGGAAGTGCCTGCGGAATCGGGGATGCTGGGGGTATGAGTGCTCAGACGGGGCTTGTGGCCGAGGCTGTGGAGCAGTACCTGGTGGCGCGTCGGGCGGCCAAGCCCTCCCCGCACACGGTGGCCGCCTACCGGCGTGATCTGCGCGGGGTGTTGGGGTGTGTGGCACAGGTGGTGGGTGTGGACCCCGAGCGGGTGGGGTGGCGGGACCTGGAGGCGGGGGTGTTGCGGGCGGCGTTCGCGGAGTTCGCCGGGGAGCGGGCGGCCTCCAGTGTGTTGCGGGCGTGGTCGACGTGGAACGGGTTCTTCGCGTTCTGGGTGTCGGAGGGGGTGGTGGCGGGCAACCCGATGTCGGCGGTGCCGCGGCCGCGGGTGCGTCCTTCGGGGCCCAAGCCGTTGATGGGTGAGGACACGCCGGAGCGGTTGTTGGAGGCGTTGGCGCGGGGTGCGCGCAAGGCGCGTGATCCGTGGCCGGAGCGGGATCTGGCGGTGTTGGCGCTGGCGTTGCTGACGGGGATGCGGTCGGCGGAGATGTTGTCGCTTCGGGTGGAGTCGGTGGGCGGGCGTTCGGGTGAGCGTCGTATCCGGGTGGTGGGCAAGGGCGGGGGTGAGCGGGTCCTGCCGATCGAGGTGCCGTTGGAGGCGTTGTTGGAGGCCTATCTGGTCTCGCGGCGTGAGCGGTTCGGGGTGGCGCGGGGGTCGGATCCGCTGCTGGTGGACAACCGGGGCGAGGGGTTGCGCCGGGGCGGGTTGCAGTATCTGGTGCAGCAGTGTTACAAGCACGCGGGTGTGCACGACCGGGTGGCGCGGGGGACGTTGGTGCACGCGTTGCGGCACACCTTCGCGACGCGGTTGGCGGAGGACGGGGCGTCGGTGTCGGAGATCATGCATCTGCTGGGGCATGCGTCGGTGGCGTCGTCGCAGGCCTACATCGAGGTGACGGCGCGGGCGCAGCGGGAGGCGGCGTCGTCGAACCGTACGTACGGGGTGTTGCGGCGTCTGGTGGCCGAGGGCGGGGGCGGCTGAGTCGGGGTGTGGCTAGGCTTTGCCTGTGGATACGACTTACTTGACTGTTTCGAGCGTCAACGTGAACGGGCTGCGGGCCGCGGCGAAGAAGGATCCGGGGTTCGTGGGGTGGTTGTCGGGCACGGACGCCGACGTGGTGTGTCTTCAGGAGACGCGGGCCGAGGCCGGGCAGTTGCCGGCGGGGGTGGTGGCTCCTGAGGGGTGGCACGTGGTGTTGGCTCCGGCGGCGGCGCGGGGGCGTGCGGGGGTCGCGGTGTACTCGCGGCGTGAGCCCGATGAGGTGCGGGTGGGGTTCGGGCATGCCGAGTTCGAGGAGTCGGGCCGGTATGTGGAGGTGGACCTGGGTGAGGTGACGGTGGCGAGCCTGTACCTGCCCTCGGGTGAGGTGGGCACCGAGCGCCAGGAGGAGAAGGAGCGTTTCATGGAGGCGTTCCTGCCGTATCTGGTCAAGCGGCGTGCGCAGGTGGAGGAGCGCGGTCGTGAGCTGGTGGTGTGCGGGGACTGGAACATCGCCCACGCCGAGGTGGATCTGAAGAACTGGCGGGCCAACCGCAAGAACGCGGGGTTCCTGCCCGAGGAGCGGGAGTGGTTGTCGCGGGTCCTGGGTGAGGCGGGGTTCGTGGACGTGGTGCGGTCGTTGTACCCGGGCCAGGCGGGGCCCTACACGTGGTGGTCCTACCGTGGTCGTGCCTTCGACAACGACGCGGGGTGGCGGATCGATCTTCAGGTGGCCACGCCGGGGTTGGCGGGGCGTGCGGTGCAGGCGCGGGTGGAGCGTGCTTTCGAGCACGCGGGGCGTTGGTCGGACCATGCCCCGGTGACGGTGCGCTACCGGGTGCGGTAGGAGGAGGCGGTCATGGGTGTGCCGATCGTTCTGGTGCACGGGTTGCGGGTGTCGGGGAGTATGTGGCGCCCGCAGGTGGAGTTGTTGGAGAGCGAGGGGCGCACGGTGGTGGTCCCCGATCTTCCGGGGCACGGGTCGCGGCGGGGTGAGGAGTTCTCGCTGGGGCGTGCGGTAGACGCGGTGTTGGCGGCGGTCGACAGTGTGGGCGGTCGTGCGCTGGTGGTGGGGTTGAGTCTGGGCGGGTTCGTCTCGATCGCGACGGCGGCTGCCGC
>ANAW01000150.1:0-12537 GCA_000340945.1 Nocardiopsis synnemataformans DSM 44143
ACCCCATGCCTCACACCGGCGACAGTTCCGGTCAGCCCGCTAGATCAGGCCCTGGGCCAGCATCGCGCCCGCCACCCGCTCGAACCCGGCCACGTTGGCGCCCAGCACGTAGTCGCCCGGGGCCCCGTAGCGCTCGGCCGCCTCCTCGCAGCGGTCGTGGATGCCCGCCATCGTCTCGGCCAGCTCGCTCTCGGCGTGCTCGAAGGACCACGACGTGCGCCGCGCGTTCTGGCGCATCTCCAGCACGCTGGTGGCCACACCGCCGGCGTTGGCCGCCTTGCCCGGCGCGAACAGCACACCGGCCTCGCGCAGCACCTTGACCGCCTCGGGCGTGGTGGGCATGTTCGCGCCCTCCGCCACCGCCACGACGCCGTTGCGCACCAGCGTGCGCGCCGCGTCGGCGTCCAGCTCGTTCTGGGTGGCCGAGGGCAGCGCCACGTCGCACGGCACGTCCCAGATGCTGCCGCCCTCGACGTAGCGGGCGCCGCCGCCGCGACGCTCGGCGTAGACGCTGATCCGGGCGCGCTCGACCTCCTTGACCTGCTTGAGCAGGTCCAGGTCCAGCCCCTTGTCGTCCACCACGTAGCCGCCGGAGTCGGAGACGGCCACCACGTTCGCGCCCAGCTGCTGGGCCTTCTCCACCGAGTAGATCGCCACGTTGCCCGACCCGGAGACCGTCACGCGCTGGCCGTGCAGGCCGCGGCCCGACCGCTCCAGCATCCGCTCGGTGAAGAGCACGCTGCCGTACCCGGTGGCCTCGGTGCGCACCCGCGAGCCGCCCCACTCCAGGCCCTTGCCGGTGATCACCCCGGCCTCCCAGCGGTTGGCCAGGCGCCGGTACTGGCCGAACAGGTAGCCGATCTCGCGGCCGCCCACGCCGATGTCCCCGGCCGGAACGTCGGTGTGCTCACCCAGGTGGCGGTGCAGCTCGGTCATGAACGACTGGCAGAACCGCTCGATCTCCCCCTCGGAGCGGCCCTTGGGGTCGAAGTCGCTGCCGCCCTTGCCGCCGCCGATGTTCATGCCGGTCAGGGCGTTCTTGAAGATCTGCTCGAAGCCCAGGAACTTGATCACGCCCAGGTTGACGCTGGGGTGGAAGCGCAGGCCGCCCTTGTAGGGGCCCAGCGCGCTGTTGAACTCCACCCGGAAGCCCCGGTTGACGTGCACCTGGCCCTGGTCGTCGCGCCAGGGCACCCGGAAGATCACCTGGCGCTCGGGCTCGCACAGGCGCTCCAGGATGCGCTGCTCGGCGTACTCGGGGTGCCGGGTCAGGGCCGGGGAGAGGTCGTCCAGGACCTCCAGCACCGCCTGCTGGAACTCGGGCTCGTCGGGGTTGCGGCGCACGACGTGCTCATAGGCAGAGCGGACTCCGGGGTGGTGGTCACGGCCTGCCTCGTCGGCGAAGGACATGGGTGAACGTTCCTTTCAGCACAGGTGGAACGGGCACCCCACACGCCGTTGTGTCGGGAACCTCGAACAGGCGCACGCTGGCGCCACACATGGTGGTGATCCGAGGCACTGAGGTCCTCACGCCTGCGGATCGTGGCTGTGTGAGGAGTGTATTACCTCGATGTAAACATAATCCTTCGCGGCCCCGGACGGCCTGCCGCCTCCGAGGAACCGGTGTCGCCACAGGTCAGCACGCACGCGAACGGGAGAGGTGCCCGGAGGAGGGCGGCGTCCCGCCCCGCGGCCGGTGTTTCCACTGTGTTGCCCGTACGTGACCGAGCCCGGAATCAGATTCCGCATTCCGGAACCCGGCCGGTGCCCGGGAGGTCTGGCCGCGCACCTCCGACGGCGCGCCCCCGAGGCCGGGTCCCCGGGACAGGGGCGCCGAGACCGTGTCCGGTCCTGGCGGGAGACCGCCGGGCCGATGTCCGGATATGACAGTCAGTCGTCATTGCGGTCATGGGCGGCGGCGGTGAGGATGGGCTCATGCCCCTTCCACACCGGGTCGTCATCGCGGTCTTCCCCGACGTCGACCTGCTCGACGTCACCGGCCCGGCCGAGGTCTTCGCGCTGGCCAACCAGGAGGCCCCGGGCCGCGCCGGTTACCAGGTCCGCCTCGCCGGGCCGACCTCCGGCGAGGTGCGGACCTCGGCGGGGGTGCGGCTGCTCACCGACGTGTCCTTCGGCGACGTCGGCGGACAGGTGGACACGCTGCTGGTGCCCGGCGCGGTCGACATGGCCGACGACGGCCCCCGGGCCCGGATCGACACCGACGTCGTGGCATGGGTGAGGGAGACCGCCCCGTACGCCCGGCGGGTGGCGTCGGTGTGCGTGGGCGCGCACGTACTGGCGGCGGCCGGACTGCTGGACGGCAGGACCGCGACCACGCACTGGTCGACCGCCGCCCAGCTCGCCGCCGACCATCCGTCCGTCACGGTCGCCCCGGACCCGATCTTCGTCCGCGCCGATGGCGGCCGACTGTGGACGGGCGCCGGTATCAGCGCCTGCCTGGACCTCGCGCTCGCCCTGGTGGCCGAGGACCTGGGCGAGGACGTCGCGCTGGCGGTGGCCCGGCAGCTGGTCATGTACCTCAAGCGGCAGGGCGGGCAGAGCCAGTTCTCCGTGCCGCTCAGCCGACCCGCCTCCGCCCGCCGCGACATCGACGAGCTGCGGCTGTGGATCGCCGACCACCTCGACCAGGACCTGTCCGCGGAGGCGCTGGCCGCCCGGATGTGCCTGAGCGAGCGGCACTTCGCCCGCGTCTTCACGCAGGAGACCGGCG
Source organism: Nocardiopsis synnemataformans DSM 44143 (assembly GCA_000340945.1). GTDB lineage: Bacteria > Actinomycetota > Actinomycetes > Streptosporangiales > Streptosporangiaceae > Nocardiopsis > Nocardiopsis synnemataformans. Next base: position 2,732 of record ANAW01000150.1, read on the forward strand.
CCAGCCCCGCCGCCTACGTCGAAGCCGCCCGGGTCGAGGCGGCCCGGCGCCTGCTGGAGGGCACCGACGACCCGCTCGGCCGGGTCGCGGCCGCGGCCGGGTTCGGTTCGACGGAGACCCTGCACCGGGCGTTCAGGCGGCAGCTCACCACCACCCCCGCCGCCTACCGGCGCCGCTTCCGCACCCAGACCGCCTGACCCCCTCCACGACCGCGCCTGGCCCCTCCACCCGCCGGGACTCCCCGTAGCCCGGGCACGGCGGCGAGCCCCGCCATGCCCTCGTGCCCCCATGCCAGATGCCAGCCAGACCCGTGCCCCGGGATCGCCGAGCCCGCGAACGACCAGTCCAGAACCAGCAGAGAAGGTAGGACCCCATGAGTGCGAACCAGCCCTCCACGACCCTGCGCGGCGTCATCGGCCTGGACGACCAGCCGCCCAGGCTGGGCGACTCCGTCCTGGTCATGATCGACTTCCAGAACACCTACCGCACCGGCGTCATGGCCCTGGAGGGCGCCGAGGAGGCCCTCGCGGCCGGTGCCCGGCTGCTGGAGCGCGCCCGCGCCGCGGGCGCTCCGGTCGTCCACGTCGTCAACGACGGGGGCGAGGGCAGCCCCTACGACATCCGCGCCCGCATCGGCGCAATCAGCGACGAGGTCGCCCCGGCGGACGGCGAGACGGTGGTGGTGAAGGAGTTCCCCGACTCCTTCCACCGCACCGGGCTGGAGGGGACCCTGACCGCCCTGGGCGCCGCCCCGGGCAGCGGCAGGGACCTCGTGCTGGCCGGGTTCATGACGCACATGTGCGTCAACTACACGTCTCAGGGCGCCTTCAACCTCGGCTACCGCCCCAGCGTCGTCGCCGAGGCCACCGCCACCCGCGCCCTCGCCGCCCCCGACGGCGCCGTCCTGCCCGCCGCCGACCTCCAGACCGCCGCCCTGACCACCATCGCCGACCTGTTCGGCACGGTCGTGCCCACCGTCGACGCCCTCTCCGACTGACCCCGGAGCCGGTCTCGTGTCACGGGGCCCACGTCCTTCCGCCACCCGGCGGCAGGACGTGGGCCCCGCGGCAGGTCCCGCCGTTCCCGCGGTTCCCGTCGCGGCGATCGCGGGCGCCACCGGGTGTTTTCCTCCTCCGGAACGACCTTCGACGCGGCGCGGCCTCCCCCTGGGCGGGCACTGGCAGTAGTTTCGAAGTAGACCCGCCGCCGCAGGTCCTCCCAACCCCGAGGAGAGCGATGACCCACCCGACCGACACCGACAGCGGCACCGACAACAGGGGGAAGCGGCTGGCCGGCGGCATGATGACCACGGTGTTCCGGTACGGCGGCCACGTCGTGCGCACCGCGACACCCGCCGCGCCCGCCATCCACGCCCACCTGGGCGCCCTGGCCGAGAGCGGGTTCAGGGGCTCCCCGGTGCCGCTCCGGCTGCGCGACGACGGCCGTGAGGAGCTCACCTTCGTGGAGGGGGACGTCGCCCTGCCGCCGTTCCCCGACTGGGCGTTCACCGAGAACACCCTGCGCTCGGCCGCCGAGCTGCTGCGCCGCTACCACGACGCCGCCGCACGCGTGCCCGTGGACACTTCGGCCTCCTGGAACACCGGCTCCACCGGGATGGCCGACCCCGAGGGCGGCCCGATCCTGTGCCACAACGACCCCTGTCTGGAGAACATCGTCTTCCGCCGGGGCCGGGCCGCGGCCCTGATCGACTTCGACCTGGCCGCGCCGGGCCGCCCGGTCTGGGACGTGGCGGCGCTGGCCTACTACCTGGCGCCCGCGCTCGACCCGGTGTCGGCCGCCGGGACCCCGCACGAGGGGAGCGTCGCCCCGCACCGGCTGCGCGCCCTCGCCGACGCCTACGGCCTCTCCCCCGAGGACCGCCGCGCCCTGCCCGAGACGATCGAGGACTACACGGCCGTCGCCCGCGTCTTCGTGGCCGAGCGCGTCGAGAACGGTGACGGCCTGTTCGCCCGCGACCTGGAGCGGACGGGCGGGTGGGAGAGCTGGGACCGCCGCCAGTCCTGGCTGGCCGACCAGCGCGCGGTGTTCGTCGGGGCGCTGGTGCCCTGAGCCAGGCGTCTGACAGCCCCCGGGCTCCGCGGGCGGGGTGGACGGCCGACCCGCAGGGCACCGGGGCGCCCGTGCCCGCCCCGGATCCTCGGTGTGCCCGCGTGGGTCCGCGGGCTCAGGCCCCGCGCCGGGAGACGACCACCAGGTACCGGCAGTCCTCCCCGGTCGGGTTGTGGAACTCGCACGGCTCGGGCGGGCCCAGGTGCAGGCAGTCGCCCCGGTCCAGCACGTGCTCCACGCCGCCCTCGCGGAAGGCGAGCGTGCCCTCCAGCACCCAGATCTGGTGGTGGGTGAGGGCGTAGGCCTGCGCGGGGAAGCCCACCCGCGCCCCCGGCGGCAGCTCCACCTCCACCAGTTCGATCGGGCCGCCGGCCGTGGGCGAGACCGCGCGCCGCCGGTAGCCCGTCCCGGGGTCGGTCCACACGGGCTGCTCGTGCGCGCGGACCAGGCGGCGGTCGCCCTGCTCGGCGCGGGCGACCAGCTCCGACAGGGTGATGCCGAGCGCGGCGGCGAGCCGTCCCAGCAGGGAGGCGGTGGGCTGGGCCTCGCCGTTCTCGATCCGGCTGATCATGCCCCGCGAGACACCGGAGAGCTCGGCCAGCGCCCCTCCGCTCAACCCGCGGGCCCGGCGCAGCCCGCGCAGGGTCGAAGCCAGGGCCGGTCCCAGTGTGTCGCTCATGACAGTCACTATAGGGAGCACAGCTGAATACTATGGTCGACATGACTTCGATGCCGACCCTCACCGTCCGCGACGCGACCCCCGCGGACGCCCCGGCGTGCGCGGCGATCTACTCCCCCTACGTGACCGACACCGCGATCACCTTCGAGTACGAGCCGCCCACCGCCGAGCAGATGGCCGAGCGGATCGCCGCGGCCCAGCGGCGGCACGCCTGGATCGTGCTGGAGGACGCGGACGGGGTCCTCGGCTACGCCTACGGCGGCCCCTTCCGCGCCCGCGACGCCTACCGGTGGACGTGCGAGGTCAGCGTCTACCTGGCCATGGGCCGCAGGCGCACCGGCGCGGGCCGCGCCCTGTACCGGGAGCTGCTGCCCCGCCTGGCCGAACGCGGCATGCGCACCGCCGTCGCGTGCATGACCCTGCCCAACGACGCCAGCCTGGGCCTGCACCGCTCCCTGGGGTTCGAGGATGTGGGCGTCATGCGCCGGGTCGGCCGCAAGTTCGACGCCTGGCACGACGTCGCCTGGGCCCAGACCGACCTCACCCCCGCACGGGGCTGAGGCCGGCCGCACCGCCACCGGAACGGAGCCGACCCCGCCCGGTGCTCCGCCCCGGGAACCGGTTTCGCCTCGGGCGAATGGCGGCGCGCGGTGTACGACCGGTGCCTCCCGGGCGTCGACCTTGTACGAGCACGCGCCGGAGCTGTCCGGCGGCCGGACCGCCCTCCAGGCGCCATGGCTACCGACGGGTGACCCGTCCTGTCGCCGGGCCGTCAGGAGCCCGGTTCCGAACCTGCCCGTCGCCCCTTTCCGGCCTCCGCCAGATCCGTCCTCCGTGTCGGTGACGGACCCTCACCGGCCGACTCGGGCCCGGAGCCTTCCGCGACCGGCCGGACCGCGCTCCTGGAGGCCGCTCGGGCGGTGTGTTCCGTGGCCTTCTGGCGTCTGGCCAGCGGCTTCGGGGTGCGCTGGACGATGAGGTACTCCGCCACGAGCACGTTCACCACGAAGGAGGCCCAAGCGCTCGCATGGTAGACGTCATCGAAGGTCAGGGACGGGAAGAACCTCTCCTGGAGCGCCAGGCCGGTCATCAGGTAGATCCGCAGGCTCACCGCGGCGAAGGTGAGTGCGTAGTTGCGGACCATCCACACGCGGTGCAGCTGGACCTCGCGGCGGCGGATGGCGGTGTAGGCCTGGTAGAGGGTGTACAGCCAGGCCGCGGTCAGGATGTAGAAGGCCACCTGCACCGAGAACCCGCTGACGGAGTAGGTCGCGGCGAACAGGGCCGCGATCGAACCCAGCACGATGGACACCATGTAGATCCGCCCGGCCGCCCGGTGCGCCTTCGGGTAGCGGACGCGGATCCAGCTGACGAACTGGAACGGTCCGATGAGGAGCGCCAGCGAGCTGGGGATCGCGTGCACGGCGATGGACACGTAGTGCGAGGCGAACAGGTCGTTGAGCGGGATCCGGTTGCGGTCCACGTCGCCGACCGCGTAGGGCTCCGCCGAGTAGACGGCGATACCGACCGCGGATGCGGCCACAAGGACCCAGAGGGCCCACCACCATCGTCGGCGCGCCGGCTTGGTCATGCTGGTCATGGTCTCCCCCACGCAGGAGTAGTAGGCGGCTGTCATCCACATGCTGCTGCGCGGGCGTGTTCGTGCGCGTCGGCGATCGTCGCCTAATCGACCGTTTCCGAAGGTTCACCGAGTTCTGGCAGATTCCTGAGCTGCCCGCGGGAGGTGATGTCGAGCTTGCGGAAGATCCTGCGCAGGTGGGCGTCGATGGTCCGCGGGCTCAGGAACAGCCGTGCGGCGACTTCCTTGGAGGTGGCGCCCGCCGCCACGTGCCGAGCGACGTGGATCTCCTGCATGGTCAGGCGGTCGAGGGGCCGCTCGGAGCGGTCGCCCATCACCTCGCCGGTCGCCCGCAGCTCGCTGGCCGCCCGGTGGGCGAAGGCCTCCAGCCCGAGGTCGGACAGCATCCGGTGCGCGGTGCGCAGTTGTCCGCGTGCGTCGCGGCGGCGGTTCCGGCGGCGTAGCCATTCCCCGTAGCGCAGGTGGGACCTGGCCAGCATGGGTTTGAAGGGGCTCCGTCCCAGCTGTTCGATGCCTTCGCGGTGGTCCGCCTCCGCCTCGGTGACCAGGGCACGGGTGCTGGAGAGAACGCCCCTGGCCAAGGTGGTGTCCACCGGCTCGGTCCGCTCGGTCAGGGACTCCAGCGCGTCCGAGGCGAGGCTCTCGCGCCCGCATCGGGACGCTGCCTCCACCAGCTCGGGGAGGATGATCCCGGGCAGGAAGAGGTCCGCGCCCTCCGTCCCGCGCACGGCCGCGTCCAGCGCGCGCGAGTAGTCACCGAGCCCGTTGTTGAGTACGGCCCTCGCCCAGTGCATGTTGGCCGGAAGCTGACCTCGGCCTCGGCGCTGCGCCTCGTCCAGGAGCTGGAACGCCTCCTTCCCGCGGCCGCGCATCGCGGCCAGCTGGACTCGCGGGTACATCCTCGGTGCGTCTCCCACGGCGTCGGCGATCGCCTCCTCCTCGGCGATCGCGGCGGCGGCCTGACGAAAGTCGCCGGTGAGCACGGCCGAGATGGCCGTCTGGGAGAGCGCGATCCTGGTCAGGACCAGTGACCCGCTCTGTTGTCCGGTGTCCGTCATCCACTCGGTGATGGCGGTGTGGACGCCGTGGTCCCACAGGTCGGCGGAGAGGATGCTGGCCAGCCCGGGGTACCGGGCCCACGCGGTGGCGTCGCCGGTGAGCGTCCGGCGAATCATCGGAACACCTTCCCGGTACCGCCCGGAGTTGAGCAGACCCAGCGCGTCCAGGAGATCCGGGATCCGCGTGGTCGACGGTGCCGAGTGCGCGGCTTCGAGCACCTGGCCCATCACACCGGCGGGCCGACCGGTCACGAGTGCCGTTTCCAGCGCGCTCACCAGGTGGGAACGGGACAGCTCCGGGTCGGTGGCGGCCAGTCGGCGGGCTGCACGCAGGAGGAAACGCGGCCCGTTCTCGACCTCTTCCCCGCCCCTGAGGAGGGCGAGCTTTCCGCGCAGCAGGTCGACGGAGGCCTGGAGGGGTGTGTCCAGCGTGTCGGCGTCCACGCTGTTCAGCAGGCCGGCCGCGGTGTCGACCGTGCCCGCGTCGAGGGCCGCCCGTACCGCCGAGAGGGTGCGTTGGACGCGTTGGCCGGGATCCAGGGACAGGGTCGCCGCGCGTTCGAGGAAGGCGGCCGCGGCCGCGACACCTCCGCGAGCCTGGGCGCGTGCGGCCGCCGACGCGAGTTCGGTGGCCACCTCCTCGTCCGGTCCGCTGCTCGCCTGAGCCCGGTGCCAGGCCCGCCGGTCCGGAGCGGTGACCGGGTCGGTGGCTTCGGCCAGGGCCCGGTGCGCGGCCCTGCGGCGGTCCGGCCCGGCCCCCCAGTACACGGAGGAGCGTGCCAGAGGGTGGCAGAAGCGAACGCGTGTGCCGAACTCGACCAGTGCGGAGGCCTCCGCGGCGGACCCGGCCTCTCGTACGTCGATCCCCGACCGCTGGGCCGCGGTCCAGAGCAGGTGCGGATCTCCGGTGGGTTCGGCTCCGGCCAGGGTCAGCAGTCGCTGTGCCGGTTCGGAAAGTCCCTCGAACCTGGCGCGGAAGCTCCGCTGTATCCGCTGCGCGACCGGCGAAGCGGCCGGTGGGACGAAGCCGCCGGCCTTGGGCAGCTCGATCAGGGCGAGCGGGTTGCCCCGGGCCTCGCTGAGGAGGCGTTCGCGTACCTGTGTGTCGAGTGTGGTGGTCTTCTCCACTGCCAGGAGTGAGCGAGCTTCGGTATCGTTCAGGCCTCCCAGGGTGAGGCCCGGTAGTTCGTCCAGGCGGTGTTCGGCGTTCTGGGACCGGGTCGCGAACACCATGGCTACGGGTTCGGCGGCGATACGCCTGCCCAGGAACACCAGTGCCCGGGTCGAGGCCTGGTCCAGCCAGTGCGCGTCGTCGATGACGCACACCACCGGTCGCTTCCGGGCGGCGGCGGCAAGCAGTTCCAGGGCCGCCAGACCGACGCGGTGCGGGGCCGGGTCGCCGCCGGCCAGGCCGAACGCCACCCGGAGGATGTCGCGGTGGTCGGGTGACAGCCGGTCCAGGTGGGTCAGGGCCGGCACGCAGATCTGGTGGAGCCCCGCGAAGGGCAACTCCTTCTCGAACTCCGATCCGGTGCCGTGGAGGACCTGGAACCGCGGCGCGGCGATGCGCGCCGCGTGGTCCAGCAGCGCGCTCTTGCCGATGCCCGGCTCGCCGCGCAGGACGAGGACCCCTCCCCCACCCTGTTCGGCGCTGTCGAGCAGGGTCCTCAGACGGTCGGTCTCGACGCGCCTGCCGACGAGCGGACGGGGAGGGGAAGTAGGCATACGCAGAACGATAGTGATCCGGCACGTGCGGTCCGGTCCGTGGCCGGGGCTTCGACGTACCGGGGGACAGTGCCAGGCGCCCCATGTGGAAGGGGCGCGACCGCGTGCCCACTCCCGGCACCGGAGCGGAGCCGACCTCGCCCGGTGCTCCGCCCCGAGGGGGGCAGGACCGCGTGCCCACTCCCGGCACCGGCCCGCAGCCGCAGGAGCCCGCCCCGAGGCGCCTCCCGTGTCCGCAACCGGTCGTGAGCGCCCCTCGTGTACGACCCCGTCACCGGAGGGCACCCCGCCCCCCGAGACCTCCGTCAGACCCCGGCCGTATGCTCGTCAGCGGTCCCATGTCCCCACCATCCCCCGGGAGCACCGCCGTGTCCGTCCCACCCGCGCGCCACCGCCGCTCGGGGCTGGCCTTCGCGCTCGCCTCGGCACTCGCCTTCGGCGGATCGGGCGTCTTCGCCCGGCCCCTGCTGGACGCGGGGATGGATTCCCTCCACGTCACCTGGCTGCGCGTGGCCGGAGCGGCGCTGCTGCTGTCGCCCGTGGCCCTGGCCCACTGGCGCACCGCCCGCCGCCGCCCGCTGCTGGTCCTGGCCTACGGCGTCTTCCCGATGGCCGGGGTCCAGGCCCTGTACTTCGCCTCCATCGCGCGCATCCCCGTGGGCATCGCCCTGCTCATCGAGTTCCTCGGCCCGGTCCTGGTCCTGCTGTGGCTGCGCGTGGTGCGCCGCACCCGCGTCTCCCCCGCCGCCGTGGTCGGCGTGGTCCTGGCCGTGGCCGGGCTCGGCCTGCTGCTGGAGGTGTGGGCGGGCGTGCGCCTGGACGCGGTCGGCGTGGGGCTGGCCCTGGGCGCCGCCGCGGCGCAGGCCGCCTTCTTCCTGCTCTCGGACAGCATGGGCGAGGACACCCACCCGCTGGCCGTGGTCGCCTTCGGCTCCCTGATCGCCGCGGTGCTGCTGGGCGCCCTGGCCCGGCCCTGGACGCTGCCCTGGCACATGCTCGCCGACCCGGTCGCGCTCGGCGGGTTCTCCTTCCCCGGCTGGGCTGCGGCCCTGTGGCTGGGCCTGGTGTGCACCGCGCTCGCCTACTTCCTCGGCATCTCGGCGATCCGGCGCCTGTCCCCGCAGGTCGCCGGGGCGGTCGCCTACCTGGAGGTGGTCACCGCGATCGTGCTGGCCTGGGTGCTGCTGGGCGAGGCGCTCACCCCCGTGCAGGCCGTCGGCGCCGCCGTCATCGTCGCGGGCGCCTTCGTCGCCCAGACCGCCGTGCCCCCGGCCCCCGCGTCGCCGGAGCCCGACCCCGAGCAGCCGCCGGTCGCCGCCTCCCCCTGAGGAACCGAGATCGGATGCTGTCGAGGTCCTTCCACGAACGGCCTCCGGTCCCCTCCGTCGCCCCAGCGGGCCGCACACGCGGGCGGGCCCGGCGGGAGAGTCTCCTCCCGCCGGGCNGCGTACCGGTGCCGGGTGCGCCGCCCGGATCAGGCGTCGCCGGTGGCCGCCTCGACCTCCGAGATGAACTGCTCCGCGGCCTCGGCCGGGGTCAGGTCGCCGAAGGTCAGGTCCTCGGTGACGCGCTTGGTGATGTCCACGACCTGGCCCGCGCCGATCGGCGGCGGCGGGTTGCCGTCCACGATCGTGCCCTCGATCTCCGACAGGAACACCGCGCTGCGGGCGTCGGCCTCGGGCAGGGAGTCGATGATGTGCGAGCGCACGTCCACGTTGGCGGGCAGACCGCGGTCGGCCAGGATCAGCTCGGCGGCCTCCTCGCTGTTGAGCAGGAAGTCCACGAACAGCGCCGCCTCCTCCGGGTGCTCGGTGCCCGCGGAGATGGAGTAGAACATGGCCGGCTTGAAGTACATCCCGGTGCGGTCGTTGGTGGTCTCACCCGGGTAGCGCAGCAGCTCGATGTCGCGGCCGGAGGAGGCCGAGATGCCGCCCAGCTGGTTGGTCCAGAAGTGGGCCATCGCGCCCTGGTTGGTGGAGAGCACCGACTGGTCGGGGCCGCCCGCCTCGATCTCCACGCTCTCCGCGGCGCCGGGCTGGCCGCCGTTCTCCGTCAGCTGCTCGGTGATGGAGAACCACTCCTCCAGGGTCTCCTTGGAGAAGCCGAGGGATCCGTCCTCGGCGTAGAGGTTCTCCCCGCGCTGGCGGGCGAAGATCTGGAAGCCCGACTCGTTGTAGGACATGCTCTGCGTGCCCACGATCTCGCCGTCGCTGGCCTCGCTGATCTGGGCCGAGATCTCGACGTAGTCGTCCCAGGTCCACGTCTCGTCGTCGGGCATCTCCACGCCCGCGTCCTCGAAGGCCTGGGGGTCGGCCAGGATCGCGTAGGCGTTCACGCCGGTGGCCACGCCGAAGGTCTGCCCGTCCAGGTTGCCGCTCTCGGCCACCAGGGGGTCGATCCCCGACATGTCCAGACCGGCCTCGTTGAGGTCGAGCAGGGCGCCGCGGTCGCCGTACTCACGCAGGTAGCGCTCCTCCTGCGTGATGATGTCGGGGGCGTCGTTGGCGGCGGTGCTGGTGGCCAGGCGGTCCCAGTACCCGGCCCAGTCGGTGTACTCGGGGACGATGGTGATGCCCGGGTTCTCGGCCTCGAACAGGTCGATGACCTGCTGGGTGGTGGCGTGGCGGTCGTCCGCGCCCCACCAGGAGAAGCGCAGCTCCACGGTGCCGTCGTC
>ANAW01000151.1:0-3455 GCA_000340945.1 Nocardiopsis synnemataformans DSM 44143
GCGGCCACGGAGAGGAAAGGGCTGCGGCGACGGGCCTGGGGGCGCCCGCTGCCAGGGTGTGCGTGCATGTGTCGGTTCCCTTCGACTACTTGATTCCGGTGGTGGCGATGCCCTTGACGAGGTATCGCTGACCCGCGAGGAAGAAACCGAAGACCGGTCCCAGGGCGACGATCGACATGGCGAACAGCGGACCCCAGGAGGTCTGCGAGGTCGAGTCGACGAAGGTGCGCAGGGCGACGGGGACGGTGTACATCGACGGGTCGGTGAGGAAGATCAGCTGGCTGAAGAAGTCGTTCCAGGTCCAGATGAAGGTGAAGATCGCGCTGGTGGCCAGGGCCGGCAGGGACAGGGGCATGATGATCTGGAAGAAGATGCGCACGTGGCCGCAGCCGTCGATGCGCGCCGCCTCGTCCAGGTCCCGGGGCAGTCCGCGGATGAACTGCACCATGAGGAAGATGAAGAACCCGTCCGTGGCCAGGAGCTTGGGCACGATCAGCGGCAGGAAGGTGTTGATCCAGTCCAGCTCGGCGAAGAGGATGTACTGCGGCACGATCACGACGTGGATCGGCAGCATGATCGTGGCCATCATGACGGCGAAGAACAGCCGCTTGCCGCGGAACTCCAGCCGGGCGAAGGCGTAGGCCGCCATCGAGCAGCCGATGAGGTTGCCCACGATCGCCCCGGCCACCACGACCGCCGAGTTGAGCAGGTAGTGGTGGAACGGGAACTGGAGCGCGTTCCAGCCCTCGGTGTAGTTGCCCGGGGTGAAGGTCTCGGGGATCAGGCCCGGGGCGCGGAAGATCTCCTCGGTGGGCTTGAACGAGCTGGAGAGCATCCACAGCAGCGGGTAGAGCATCATCAGCCCGAAGGCGATGAGCCCGATGTGCGTGATCAGCCGTCGTGTGCGTTCGGCCCGCGTGCGCTCCTTGGAGGGCGCGGGGGCCATTGTCTTAGTCGCCATAGAAGACCCAGTACTTGGAGGCGATGAAGTTCACCGCGGTGAACCCGCCGATGATCAGCAGCAGCAGCCAGGCCATCGCCGAGGCGTAGCCCATGTCGAAGGAGCCGAAGCCGCGTAGGTAGAGGTAGAGCGTGTAGAAGAGCGTGGAGTCCGAGGGGCCGCCGGTGCCGCCGCTGACCACGAACGCCTGGGTGAAGGTCTGGAAGGCGTTGATGAACTGCAGCACCATGTTGAAGAAGATGATCGGTGTGAGCATCGGGACGGTGATGTTCCAGAAGCGGCGCATGGGGCCCGCTCCGTCCACCGCGGCGGCCTCGTAGTACATGGCGGGGATCTGGCGCAGTCCCGCCAGGAAGATCACCATGGGCGCGCCGAAGGTCCACACGTTGAGCACGATCAGGGTGCCCAGCGCGTAGTCGGGATGGGAGACCCAGCCCTCGCCCTGGATGCCGAAGAAGGCGAGCACCTGGTTGATCAGGCCCTCCGCGCCGAAGACCTGGCGCCACAGGATGGCGATGGCCACGCTGCCGCCGAGCAGGGAGGGCAGGTAGTACACCGACCGGTACAGGGGCAGCCCCCGCACGCCCCGGTCCAGGACCATCGCCAGGGCCAGGGCCAGGGCGAGTTGGAGCGGCACCGACACGAACACGTAGACGAACGTGACCCTGAGCGCGCTGTGGAGGCGCTCGTCGTCGATCATCCGCTGGTAGTTCTCCAGGCCGACCCACCCGTAGTCACCGATGAGGTTGTAGTCGGTGAAGGAGAAGTACAGGGAGGCCAGGAGGGGGCCCGCGGTGATGAACGCCAGGCCGATGAACCACGGGGCCAGGAAGCCGTAGGCGGCGAGGTTCTCGTTCCGCCGCTTGCCCGGGGCCGGGCTCTTGCCGACCCGGCGGCGCGGCTTGGCACCGGCCGGGGCGTCGGGGGCCTTGGCGGGCCGCCGTTGCAGGAGGGCACTCACGGGGATCCACCCTCCTGTGGGGCCACCGCCGGAGCGCTGGCGGGCGCGTGCGGTCCTGGAATCATGGAAAATGCCAATCTCGTTCGGAGACGCGTACGCTGTGGGCGAGAACACGTGTTGAACTGCCGAAACATGTTCTGGTAAGCGCTATCCACGTACTAAGATGTTCAGTTTCTAGCACCGGGTTACATGGGTGTCAACGGCAGGTTTCCCGAAAACTGTGATCCAAGCCCCATATCGTTACGCTTCCGGCGGTCCCGGAAGCACGGGGATCGCTCCGCCCTCACCGCTCTCGCGATCGTTCGCGCGGAAAATCCCACCCTCCGCAGTGGCTTCGGCACGCTTCGTCGTGCGTCACGGGAGTGCGGATGCTCGGACACGTCTTGGTCGACACCCTTGTCGGCCGAATGGGAAAGCGTTTACCATGCCCTGTGTGAACCACACCACCCCACGCAGGTACGCGATCGTCGGCACCGGCTCCCGCGCCCGGATGTACACCCGGGCCCTGACCGGCACCCACCGGGACCGGGGACGTCTGGTCGCCCTCTGCGACACCAACAGCACCCGCATGGCCGTGCACAACCGCATCGTCACCGACGCCGGTCTCGACGCCGTGCCGACCTACTCCTCCGACGACTTCGTCCGCATGCTCAAGGAGGAGAGGGTCGACGAGGTCATCGTCTGCACCGTCGACCGCACCCACGCCGACTACGTCGTCGCGGCCCTGGACGCCGGACTCGACGCCATCACCGAGAAGCCCATGACCGCCGACCTGGAGGGGCTGCGGCGCATCAACGAGGCCCAGGCGCGCACCGGGGGGCGGGTGACCGTCGGCTTCAACTACCGCTACAACCCCGTCCACCGCCAGCTGCGCGACCTCATCGCCTCCGGGGTCATCGGCGAGGTCGGGTCGGTGCACTTCGAGTGGCTGCTGGACCTGCGCCACGGCGCCGACTACTTCCGCCGCTGGCACCGCGACAAGGCCCAGTCCGGCGGCCTGCTCGTGCACAAGGCCAGCCACCACTTCGACCTGGTCAACTGGTGGATCGGCGCCCGCCCCACCGACGTGTTCGCGTCGGGGAGGCTGTTCTTCTACGGCGACGACAACGGCCGCCGCCACGGCCTGGCCGCCGACTACGAGCGCGGCCACGGCGAGGACGCCGCCCAGAGCGACCCCTTCGCCCTGCACATGGACGACAGCCCCGACCTCAGGGCCCTGTACCTGGAGGCCGAGCACGAGGACGGCTACCGGCGCGACCTCAACGTCTTCGGGCCCGGCATCACCATCGAGGACGACATGTCCGTGCTGGTCGGCTACGACACCGGGGCCCGCCTGACCTACCACCTGGTCGCCTACGCCCCCTGGGAGGGCTACCGGATCGCGGTCACGGGCAGCAGGGGGCGCCTGGAGCTGGACATGACCGAGTTCGAGTACACCTCGCCCGAGCAGGACGAGGCCACGCCGGTGCGCGGCATGCCCGCCCCCAAGGAGCACACCAGCGCCCGGCTGTGGCTGCGCCGCCACTGGCAGGC
>ANAW01000152.1:0-1917 GCA_000340945.1 Nocardiopsis synnemataformans DSM 44143
GACTCGCTCTTCGGCGGCGAGGACGACGGCATCCGCCCCGACCACTCCGACGGCGGCAACGCCCTGCTCACCGGGCTGGCGGCCAACGCCTCCATCGCCTCGGGGGCGCCGGTCCGCGTCGCCGACCTGCTCGGGGGCAGCTGATGGACGAGCCCGTGCCCGTGCTGCTGGCCGGGGTCCACGGCCACGGCCGCACCCATCTGCGCTCCCTTCGCGAGCTGGCGGAGAGCGGCCTGGTCCGGCTCGTGGGCGTGTGCGACCAGCGCCCCGTCGCCGAGGACGACGACCTGGAGGGGCACGGCGCGCTGCCCTGCCACGCCGACCTGGGCGAGGCGATCGAGAGCACCGGCGCGCGGATCACCGTCCTGGCCACACCCATCCACACCCACCTGCCCCTGGCCCGCACCGCGCTGGAACACGGCTCCCACCTGCTGCTGGAGAAGCCCACCACCGCGACCCTGGCCGAGTTCGAGGAGCTCACCACGGCCGTGGACGCCTCCGGGCTGGCCTGCCAGGTGGGCTTCCAGAGTCTGGGCTCGGCCGCGGTGGAGGCCGTGCGCACGCTGGTGCGCGAGGGCGCGGTGGGGCGCGTGCGCGGAATCGGCGGTTCGGGCACGTGGGTGCGCACCTCGGCCTACTACGACCGCGCTCCCTGGGCGGGGCGCCGCCGCCTCCAGGGGCGCGACGTGGTGGACGGGGCGCTGACCAACCCCTTCGCCCACGCCCTGGCCACCGCGCTGGCCGTGGCCGGAGCCGCCACCGAGGCGCCGCGGGACGTGGAGCTGGAGATGTTCCACGCCCACCCCATCGAGGCCGACGACACCTCGTGCGTGCGTGTGCGCACCGCGGACGGGCTGCCCATCACCCTGGCGGTGACCCTGTGCGCGCCCGAGCACCTGCCGCCGCGCCTGGTGGTGCACGGCGACCTGGGGCGCATCGAGTTCGAGTACACGCTGGACCGGGTCACCGTGCACCGGCCGGGCCGGCCCCCGGCCACCACCACGCACCCGCGCACCCACCTGATGTCCAACCTGGTCGACCACGTGCGCGGGGGCGAGCCACTGCTGGTGCCGCCCCAGGCCACCCGGGCGTTCATGCACGTGCTCGAAGCGGTGCGCACCGCGCCCGACCCGGTGGCGCTGCCCGCGGGCATGCAGCACGTGTACCGCACCGGGGAGGGGGTGCGCCGTGTCGTCCCCGGCATCGACGCCCTCATCCACCGCAGCGCCGAGCACCTGGCGCTGTTCTCCGAACTCGACCCCGCCTGGTCCCCCGCGGCCCGGACGGGACCCACCGACGCGAAGGCCATGCCGTGAACACTCTGACCCTGGACGGTCGCGTCCTGGCCGTCCTCAGGGACGGAACCGACACCGAGCCGACCCTGTCCCCGCGCCCCTACCTGCACCCGGTGCGCACCCGCGCCGGGGTGCCGGTCACCGAGGAGCGGCCCGCCGACCACCTGCACCACTTCGGGGTGGGCGTGGCCGTGCCCGACGTGTCGGGGGTGAGCTTCTGGGGCGGGCGCACCTTCACCCGCGACCGGGGGTCGGTGCTGCTGGACAACCACGGGCGCCAGCGGCACGTGTCCTGGCTGGAGCTGGCCGCGGACCGCCGCGTCGAGACGCTGTCGTGGACCGGCCCGGACGGGGCCGAGATGCTGAGCGAGGAGCGCACCGTGCGGGCCGCGGGCCTGGACGGGCGCACCTGGGTCCTGGACGTGCGCACGCAGCTGCGCAACACCTCGGGACGCGACCTGAGCATCGGCAGTCCCGCCACCAACGGCCGCCCCGGCGCCGGGTACGGGGGCCTGTTCTGGCGCGCGCCCGTGGCCGCGGCCCCGCCCGCCGTCGTCGGCGCGGGCGGGCTGGAGGGTGAGGAGGCCCTGCACGGTTCGCGGGCGGAGTGGCTGGGCCCGGG
>ANAW01000153.1:0-3271 GCA_000340945.1 Nocardiopsis synnemataformans DSM 44143
CCCGCGGCCCCGCCCGCCGTCGTCGGCGCGGGCGGGCTGGAGGGTGAGGAGGCCCTGCACGGTTCGCGGGCGGAGTGGCTGGCCCTGGTCGGTGGTGGCGTCGGTGCCGGTACTGGTGCCGGTGTGAGCGCCGGGGTTGGTGTGAGTGCTGGTGTGGACGCCGGGGCCGCCGGTGTCACGGGTGGCACGGGTGTCGCTGCGGGAGAGGGTGGCAGTGGCAGTGCGGCCGGGGACGGGGCCAGGGGCGGCTCCGAAGGGGTCGAAGAGGTCGAAGGCGGTGCCGCGAGCGGGGGGTGGACCCTGGTCTTCCTCCAGCCAGGGGAGCACACCGACCCGTGGTTCCTGCGGGCCAAGGAGTACCCGGGGGTGGGGCCCGCGCTGGCGTGGGACGCACGGCTGCCCCTGCCCGAGGGCGAACGCCTGGAGCGGCGGCTGCGCGTGGCGGTGCGCGACGGACGCGCCGACGGAGCCGGGGAGCTGGCGGCCCTGGCCGAGGCCGCGCGGGAGCTGCCCTGAACCCGTGGCCTGTGGTCCGTGACCCTTGACCCGGGGTGTGGGGTGTGGGCCGGGCTCCGCGCCAGGACCGGGGCGGAGCTGCGGCGGGCCCGCGGTGGGGCCGCGGTAGGTCCGCGAGCAGACCCGCGAACCGGGTCCGTGGGGCGCGGTCCATGCGGCCGCGCCCCACGAGGGCGGGCCCGGGGACCCGCGCCGGAACGGCCGGGCGAACTCGGAAACCGCGGAAAGCCCGGACCGGCGGTGTGGGTCGTAGGACCGGAAACGGCTGGCAGGAAGTAGGGAAGGGCCGTCCGGGCAGGACGGGCGCAGCACGAAGTGAGCGGGCCCGGGGACCCCCCGATATCAACGTTAGGTCCGTCGCACGGGGCGGCACCAGTGCCCCGTACGGCCTGTGGACAACTCCCCCGAGCACGGGGGCGAGGAAAGGAAGACAACACCCATGCGCGTTCTCGTCACCGGCGGCTCCGGGCGGCTCGGCCGCAGCGTCGTGGCCGCCCTGGCCGCACGCGGACACCAGGTGACCTCCGTGGACACCGCCGCGGCCGACCAGCCCGAGGGCGTCGACGCGGTCACCGCCGACCTGCTGGACCCGGCCGCGCTGGAGGCGGCCTTCACCCGGGCCCGCCCCGAGGCCGTCGTCCACCTGGCCGGGATCGCCGTGCCCTTCGCCCGCCCCGACGTGGAGACCCTCCAGGTCAACACCGGCCTGGCCTGGGCGGTGCTCTCCGCCGCCGTCGCCCACGGCGCCCACTCGGCGGTGGCCGCCTCCAGCCCCACCGTCTACGGGTACAACACCCCCTCCTGGGCGCCCCGCTACCTGCCGCTGGACGAGGACCACCCGGTCACGCCCTGGCACGCCTACGGGCTGAGCAAGGCGATCATCGAGGACACCGTGCGCGCACTGGCGCGCACCTCCGCCACCTGCGTCCTGTCGTGCGTGCGCCCGGGCTACGTCGTGGCCCCCGAGGAGTGGGAGGGCGCGCCCACCCAGCTGGGGCACACCATGGCCGAGCGGCTGGCCGACCCGGCCCTGGCCGCCACCTCCCTGTTCAACTACGTCGACGCCCGCGACGCCGCCGAGCTGTTCGCGCTGGTCATCGAGAACCCGGCCAAGGTCAGCGGCGGCCAGGTGTTCAACGCCATGGCCCCCGACCCGCTGTCCGAGGTCCCGGTCGACGCCCTGCTGCCCCTGCACCACCCCGGCACCGCCCCGGAGGCCGCCGCCCTGGCCGACGGCCGCGCGGTCTTCTCCTCCCAGGCGGCCCGCACCGCGCTGGGCTGGGCCCCCTCCCGGACCTGGCGCACGCAGTTGCGCACCGGAAAGAGCCGGTCGATCACCTCTCTGGACGAGTCCGGGACCGGTGGGGTCCGTGAGACGTCCGAGCGCCCGTGAGCTGGTCGAGGGCTCCGCTAGGGTAGGAAAGAGTTTTCCCATGGGCCGAGGCAGGAGAGGGAGCGGCGTGGAGTCCGGTTACGTGACACTGGAACAGGTCGCCGAGCACGCCGGGGTGTCCCTGGCCACGGCGTCCAGGGTGATCAACGGCAGCACACGCCAGGTCAGCCAGCGCCTGCGCGACAAGGTGACCGCCAGCGCGCGCGAACTCGGCTACCTGGCCAACGCCTCGGCCCAGACCCTGGCCCGCAACAGCAGCGCCCTGGTCGGCCTGCTCGTCCACGACATCTCCGACCCCTACTTCTCCTCGATCGCCGCCGGGGTCACCCGCCACACCGAGGAGCAGGGGCTGGTCCTGGTGCTGGGCACCACCAACCGCTCCGCGCAGAAGGAGGGCCGCATCCTGGCCACGCTGCGCGCGCACCGGGCCCGCGCGGTGGTGCTGGTCGGCTCGCGCTCCACCGACGAGGAGAGCAACCGGCGCCTGTCCGAGGAGATCCGCATGTTCCGCCGCCAGGGCGGGCGGGTGGCGTGCGTGTCCCAGGAGGGCCTGCCCGCGGACACGGTCACCCCCGACAACCACACCGGGGCCTCCGACCTGGCCCGCCGCCTCATCGCCCAGGGGCACCGGGAGTTCGCCATCCTGGCCGGGCCCACCGATCTCCAGACCGCCCGCGAGCGCCTGGACGGGTTCCACTCCGCGCTCTCGGGCGCGGGCCTGGAGCTGGCCCACCACAACGTGGTGCACGGCGCCTTCACCCGCGACGGTGGCTACGAGTCCACCCGCCGCCTGATGGCGGTGGGCACCGACGCCACCTGCCTGTTCGCCGTCAACGACGTCATGGCCACGGGGGCGATGGCCGCGCTGCGCGACTTGGGCCTGCGGGTGCCCACCGACCTGTCGGTGGCCGGGTTCGACGACATCCCCACACTGCGCGACCTCACTCCCGCCCTGACCACGGTGCGCCTGCCGCTGGAGGAGATGGGCGAACGCGCGGCGGTGCTCGCCCTGGACGGCGAGCCCAGCGACCAGCCCCGCGTGGTCACCGTGCGCGGCGAGGTCGTCGAGCGCGAGAGCACCGCGCCGCCCACCCGCTGAGCCCCGCGGGTGGCGCCCCGGGCAGCTTTAGGACGTCCCGCGCGCCGGGCCGACCGGGGCGTTCCCCGGGCATGCCCGGGGCCTCGCCCAACGCTCGGGGCCGACCGGCATGCTTCCCCGGGCACGCGCGGCGCCCCTCAGGACGGCTGGTACCGGACCCTGATCGGTTTTGTTGGCGGTGCAGACCCCGTCCTTCAACGCGAGGTAAGCCGTCCCCGCCACAGTGTCGTAGGGCGTGGCTACGGTGTGTGCTGGTTCGAGGG
>ANAW01000154.1:0-270 GCA_000340945.1 Nocardiopsis synnemataformans DSM 44143
CGGGCGGATGAGCATCGAACGCCTGGGCCGTAAATGGGGGCGTATCAAGCTGCCCAAGCTGGGATGGGTACGCTTCCGCTGGTCACGCGCACCCCGGGGCACGGTCCGCTCGGCCACAGTCTCCCGCGACGGTGCCCACTGGTATGTGTCGTTGCTGTGCGAGGACGGCCAGAGCACCCCTGAGTCGCATGAGCGCCCCGACAGCGCGGTGGGCATCGATCGGGGTGTGGTGGTGGCGGTCGCTACCTCCGACGGTGACCTGATCGACCA
>ANAW01000155.1:0-8433 GCA_000340945.1 Nocardiopsis synnemataformans DSM 44143
AACTCGTAGATCTCCCGAGGCTTGGGCAGAGAATCCCAGGTGAGCTCGGTGGCGTCGGCGAGTTCCTCTTCGATGATCTCGTTGCACAGATCAATGCACTCATCGCAGATGTACACGCCGGGGCCGGCGATGAGCTTCTTCACCTGCTTCTGGCTCTTGCCGCAGAACGAGCACTTCAACAGGTCCCCGCCGTCGCCGATGCGTGCCACCCAGCCACTCCTCAAAACTAAGGCCGCCCCGTCGGTGCCGCTCGCGCGGGCAACCGCCCGGAAGTCGAAAATCTTCCGTGACCGTCCACAGCGGTGGTCACGGACGAGGCGATCTGTGTGTCGCTCTCCGTCAGACTAAGCGAAAAACCGGACCGGCTTCACCACCGGGCTCCCCCAGGCGGGTCATGGGCCGGTCCGGCCTGCGCTTCACCTCCGCCGGAACGCCCCGCCCCGAGGCCGCGTCCGCGCGCCCGGTCAGGTCGTCCGGCTGTGCCGCGACCCTACTTCAGGACTTCAGGGAAGCCTTGCGGTAGGGCAGCACGAAGTCGATGATGCCGTAGTCCTTGGCCTCCTCGGCCGTGAGGATCTTGTCGCGCTCGATGTCCTTGGAGACCTGCTCGACGGAGCGCCCGGTGTGGCGGGCCAGGGTGGTCTCCAGCTGCGTGCGGATACGGGTGATCTCGTTCGCCTGGATCTCGATGTCGCTGGCCTGGCCGTGCATGCCCTCGGTCGCGGGCTGGTGGATCAGGATGCGGGCGTTGGGCAGCGCGCCGCGCTTGCCCGCCGTCCCGCCCGCGAGCAGGATCGCCGCGGCCGAGGCGGCCTGGCCGATGCACACCGTCTGGATGTCGGGGCGGACGAACTGCATCGTGTCGTAGATCGCCATGAGGGAGGTGAACGAGCCGCCCGGCGAGTTGATGTACATCTGGATGTCCCGCTCGGAGTCGAGCTGCTCCAGGGTGATGAGCTGGGCCATCAGGTCGTTGGCCGACGTGTCGTCGATCTGGACGCCGACGAAGATGATCCGCTCCTCGAAGAGCTTGTTGTACGGATTCATCTCCTTGACGCCGTAGGACGTCCGCTCCACGTAGGACGGCAGGACGTAGCGGCCCTGGGGGGCCATCGAGGCCGCGCCGCCGATGAGACTGGGGTTGAACTCGGTCATTTCACGCCTTCCACGCACTGCGCCGTTCCTGGGATGAGGTCCGACGGATCAACTCTGGGTTCGGCCCTGGGTCACGTCGAGGGTCCCTTCGAGGACCTCGTCGATGAAGCCGTACTCCTTGGACTCCTGGGCCGTGAACCAGCGGTCGCGGTCGGCGTCCTTCTCGATCTGCTCGACCGTCTGGCCCGTGTGCTCGGAGATCTTCTCGATGAACATCTTCTTCACGTAGAGCAGCTGGTCGGCCAGGATGCGGATGTCGGAGGCGGTGCCACCGATGCCTCCGGACGGCTGGTGCATCATGACGCGGGTGTGCGGCAGCGCGTAGCGCTTGCCCGGCGCTCCGGCGCACAGGAGCATCTGGCCCATGGACGCGGCCATACCGATACCCACGGTGCGCACGTCGTTGGGGATGTACTGCATGACGTCGTAGATCGCCATGCCCGCGGTCACGGAACCACCGGGCGAGTTGATGTACATGGTGATGTCGCGCTGGCGGTCCTCCGCGGACAGCAGCAGCAGCTCACCCACCAGGCGGTTGGCGATCTCGTCGTCGACCTGCTGGCCGAGGAAGACGATTCGCTGGCGCAACAGGCGCTGAGGCGTCTGCTCAAGCAAAGGGGAAATCTGCGTCTCCGACGTACGGGCGTCGAAACGCGGGGACTCTTCAAAGGTCGACGGCACTCTCGTCACCTGCTCCGGAATCGAAACGGTTGCGATACAGCGACACTAACGCCGCGCGGCACCGGGCTCGTCCGGTTCGCGCCCCTGTTCGCTTTGAGCGCAGGGTGGCACGACCCCCGTACAGCGGGTTCTTCCACAGGCGAACACGACGCGGGCCCCGCCCGACCCGGAGGTCGGACGGGGCCCGTACGCGCGGGGCTCGGGACTGCCCGGCCTACTTGGCTTCCTCGGCCTTGGCCTCGTCAGCCTTGGCGTCGTCGGCCTTGGCCTCGTCGGACTCGTCCGCGGTGTCGCTCTCGGCGGCGGCCTCGGCGTCGTCCTCGACGACCTCCAGGGCCTCACCGGCGGCGACGGCGGCGGCCTTGGCGGCCTCCTCCTCGGCGGTCTCCTGCTCGACGACGTTGCCGTCCTCGTCGGTGATCCGGGCTCCGGCCAGGACCAGGTCCATGGCCTTGCCGCGGACGACCTCGGTGAAGGCGACGCGGATCTGGTTGGACTCGACCAGGTGCTGGGCCAGCTGGTCCGGGCTCACGCCCATGCGCTGGGCCTGCTCGAAGACGTACTGGCTGAGCTCGCCCTGGTCGGCGCTCAGGTCCTCCTGGATGGCCAGCTGGTCGAGGATGAACCCGGCCTTGACCGCGGAGCGGGCGCCGGTGGTCAGCTCCTCGTCGAACTCCTCCTCGGTCTTCTCCTGCGACTCGAGGTAGGCCTCCTTGGTGAGGCCGCTCTGCGCGAGCTGCTGCTCCAGGCTCTGGCGGCGGCGGGTGATCTCCTCCTCGACGACCGCCTCGGGCAGCGGGATGTCGACGGAGTCGATCAGCTGCTCCAGGGCCTTGTCACGGGCGGCGGAGAGCTGCTGGAGACGACGGACCTCGCCCATGCGGTTGCGCACGTCCGCGCGCAGCTCGTCGATGGTGTCGAACTCCGAGGCCAGCTGGGCGAACTCGTCGTCCAGCTCGGGCAGCTCCTTGACCTTCACGCTGTGCACGGTGACGGTGACGTCCGCCTCCTGGCCCTCGTGGTCGCCGCCGACGAGGGTGGTGGAGAAGGTGGCCTCGCCACCGGCCTCCATGCCGCGCAGGGTCTCGTCGAGGCCCTCCAGCATGGTGTTGGTGCCGACCTCGTAGGAGTAGCCGCTGACCGCGACGTCCTCGAGCTTCTCACCGTCGATGGCGGCGGACAGGTCGATGGACAGGTGGTCGCCGTCCTCGACGGGGCGCTCCACGCCCACCAGGGTGGAGAAGCGCTCGCGCAGGGTGCCGATCTGCTCGTCCACCTGCTCGTCGGTCACCTCCGCGCTGTCAACGGTGACCTGGATGCCCTTGTAGTCCTCGACCTCGAACTTGGGGCGGACGTCGACCTCGGCCGTGAAGGCGAGCTCGTCGTTGTCCTCCAGCTTGGTGACCTCCACGTCGGGCTGGCCGAGCGCGAAGAGCTCCTCCTTCTGGATGGCTTCGTTGTAGAGCTCCGGAACGGCGTGGTTGACCGCTTCGCTGATCACCGCGCCGCGGCCGACGTAACGGTCGATCAGCCGCGCCGGCGCCTTGCCGGGGCGGAAGCCCTTGATCCGGACCTGCTTGGCGAGCGACTTGTAGGTCACGTCGAAAGCGTGATCGAGTTCCTCGAAGGGCACCTCGATGGTCAGCTTGACCCGGGTGGGGCTCAGCTCCTCGACATCGGTCTTCACGGGGCGGTACTCCTAGGTTTGCCGGCTGGTGTCCGCGTCGGCCCGCAGGCGCACCACACACAACGGCGAAAGGCACGCGCGCACCCCCGGGGTCTTGGCGACCGTATCCAGCTGGGGTGCCCTGCGACGGGCTGGGACTTACAGTTTCCTGCTGATCGCACCAAGTCTAGGGCAGATACACAGGGGGCCACGGCGTGCGGCCGGAGCCACTGCCACGGTGGTTTCGTCGGGGTGGCGGGATTCGAACCCGCGGCCTCATGCTCCCAAAGCATGCGCGCTAACCAAGCTGCGCTACACCCCGTGTGCCGAACCAAGGATGGCACTCCTGAGAGGGGTGTGCGACCACGGCTCCGGAGACTGTAGTCTTGTCCCCGTCGGCTCCACGAGTCTAGAGGACACTCGAAGTCTCCGGTGCCACGCGGGCGTAGTTCAATGGTAGAACACCAGCCTTCCAAGCTGGCCATGCGAGTTCGATTCTCGTCGCCCGCTCCGCTCGGGGCGAGCTGTGCACTTACGTGCCAGCTCGCTTCGCCGTTTACCGGGGGGCGACCCCCGAACCCCCGAGCACCGCTCGGGAAGAGCTGTGCGCGTACGTGCCAACTCGCTTCGCCGTTTACCGGGGGGCGACCCCCGAACCCCCGAGCACCACTCGGGACGAGCTGTGTGTCAGAGACACCAGCTCGCTTCGCCGTTTATCGGCGGACAGCCCCCGGACCCCCGAACATCGCTCGGCACGAGCTGTGTGTCAGAGACACCAGCTCGCTTCGCCATTTCCTCCGGGGGACGACCCCCTCCTTGCCCTCCCTTCGCGATTTCGGACGTTTCGGGCATTCCTTCGGGCGGATTCTCTGGTGAGGTAGCTCACATTTCCGGGCCGCTCCCCCGCTCCGAAGGCGAACCGCGTTCGGCCGGTGCGCCCCGAGAAGGAATACCCGTCCCGAACGGGTACGTTGACCTTTCGGGCGAGTCCGCGGGCGCGATCGGATCCGGGCGCCCTCAGGCCTTCCGAACGGGTGGTGGAATGACGGACACGGAAGCGACGCAGGGCCCCGGCACCGCGCTGAGCGCCCACTGGTTCGAGCGTCCCGACTCCCTGGTGCGACCGGCGGTCGTCACCGGGGCCTTCGACGTCCTGCACGTCGGACACGTCCGCTTCCTCCGGTCCATCGCCGACCGGGGGCTGCCCCTCGTGGTGGGCGTGGAATCCGACGCGCGCGTGCACGCCTGGAAGGGCCCGGGCCGCCCCGTGAACCCCGCGGAGGAGCGCGCCGAGACCGTGGCCGCCCTGGCCTGCGTCACCGGCTCGTTCGTCATCGAGGGACCGCCCGAGGTCGCCGACTGGTCCTCCTACGCCGAGGTCCTGCGCCCCCTGGCCCCCGCCGCCCTGGCCTACACCGCCGGGGACCGCTACACCCAGGCCAAGATCCGCGGCGCCGACGCGCTCGGCGCGCAGGCCTGGGAGCTGCCCTTCACCCCCGGCCGCTCCACCACCGCGGCCCTGGGCCGTCTCGCCCACTCCCTCTAGTACCGCCGGAACGTCCCCACCCGGCCCGTCGCGGCGTCCGGCGGCTCCACCCGCCCCCGTGTACGCGTCCGGGCCCCTCGCCGTGCCCCCACGCGGCCTGGGAAGCGGTGCACACGCGCCGGTGTTGACGCTTGCGTGGCGAATAGGCAAGCAGAACGAGGCTGTTCATGACAATGATGTCCGGCAGGCCCTCCTACAGGGCCCTGGTCAACGACGGGAGCGCGAAGGGGCAGTCACTGCCCCCCGGAATCACCCGGCGCATCATCTCCTACGCCCGCCCGCACTGGCGGGTGATCCTGTGTTTCCTGCTGGTGACGACGGTCGGCTCCGGGATCGTGGTCGCCAACCCGCTCCTGCTCAAGGCGATCATCGACCGCGGCATCCTGCCCGGGAACACCGCGCTGGTGGTGTGGCTGGCTCTCGCCGCGGCGGGGCTGGCGGTGCTGGAGAGCGGGCTGACCCTGCTCGGCCGGTGGCTGTCCTCCCGGATCGGCGAGGGGGTCATCTACCAGCTGCGCACGCAGGTGTTCACCCACGTACAGCGGATGCCGGTGGCCTTCTTCACCCGTACGCAGACGGGCTCGCTGATCAGCCGTCTGAACACGGACGTGGTGGGCGCGCAGCGGGCGATCACCTCCGTCCTGCAGTCGGTGGTGTCCAACCTGGTGAGCGCGACCGCGGTGATCGTGACGATGCTCGCCCTGTCGTGGCAGGTGACGCTGATCGCGCTGGCCCTGGTCCCGCTGTTCGTGGTCCCCGCCAAGGTGATCGGGCGGCGGCTGGCGCACATCTCCCGCGACGCGATGGACACCAACGCGGACATGAGCTCGCTGATGACGGAGCGGTTCAACGTCGGCGGGGCGATGCTGGTCAAGCTGTACGGACGCCCCGAGGAGGAGTCGGCGGGCTTCGCCCGGCGCGCGGCGCGGGTCCGGGAACTGGGCATCCGCCAGGCGGTGTTCGGCTCGCTGCTGTTCAGCATGCTGGGCCTGATCACCGCGCTGGCCATGGCGATGGTCTACGGGGTCGGCGGCGTGCTGGCGATCGACGGGGCCTTCGAGGTGGGCACGCTGGTGGCGCTGACCACCCTGCTCGCCCGCCTGTACGGCCCGGTGACGACGCTGTCCAACGTGCACGTGGAGATCATGACCGCGCTGGTCTCCTTCGACCGGGTCTTCGAGGTGCTGGACCTGGAGCCGGGCATCAAGGAGAGCCCCGACGCCCGGGACCTGCCCGGAGGGCGGCTGGGCGTGGAGTTCGACAACGTGTCGTTCCGCTATCCGGGGGCGAAGGAGACGTCGGTGGCGTCGCTGGAGCTGGCGCCGCAGGCGTCGGTGGACGAGGACACCCAGGTGCTGAGCGGGGTGTCGTTCCGGGCGGAGCCGGGGACGATGGTCGCCCTGGTGGGGCCGTCCGGCGCGGGCAAGACGACGCTGACGCACCTGGTGTCGCGCCTGTACGACCCGACCGAGGGCCGGGTGCTCATGGGCGGGCTGGACCTGCGCGAGGCCACCGGCGACTCGCTGCGCGAGGCGGTCGGCGTGGTCACCCAGGACGCGCAGCTGTTCCACGACACGGTGGGGGCGAACCTGCGGTACGCCCGGCCGGAGGCGACCGACGCCGAGCTGGAGGAGGTGCTGCGGATGGCGCGGCTGGGCGCCCTCCTGGACCAGCTGCCCAACGGGCTGGACACGATGGTCGGCGACCGCGGGTACCGGCTGTCCGGCGGTGAGAAGCAGCGGCTGGCGATCGCGCGGCTGCTGCTGAAGGCGCCGTCGGTGGTGGTGCTGGACGAGGCGACGGCCCACCTGGACTCCGGGTCCGAGGCGGCCGTGCAGGAGGCGCTGTCCGTGGCGCTGGAGGGGCGGACCTCGCTGGTGATCGCGCACCGGCTGGCGACGGTGCGCGAGGCGGACCAGATCCTGGTGCTGGAGGACGGCCGGATCCTGGAGCGCGGCACGCACGGCGAGCTGCTGGACCAGGGCGGGCTGTACACGGCGCTGTACCGGACCCAGTTCGCACCGCAGAGCCGTTAGCACCCGTGCCGGGGAACGACCCGGTGGGACGGTTTCCGGCGCGGCCGGTCGGCCGTCCGCCGGGAGCTTCTCCAGCGCCGGGGCCCGTGGCCGCCGGGGCGCGTGGCCGCCGGGGGCTCCGGGCTAGTCCCTGTCGGACCCGCCGTCCTTCCCGCCCTTCGTGGACTTCCCCGCCTCGGCCTTCCTGTCGCGCTTCTTGTCCTTGGACTTCTTGTCCTTCTTGGACTTGCCGTCCTTCTTGGACTTCTTGGATTTCTTGTCCTTCTTCTTCCCGCCGTCCTTGCCCGGGCGGGCGGAGTCCTCGCGCTTCTCCTTCTCGCGTTCCTTCTTGGCCGCCTTGGAGTGCTTGGGCTTCTTGCGCTTCTTCGGCTTCTTGGCGTCCTTGGAGGTCACGTGGTCGGCCAGGACCGCGGGCAGCGGGGCGATGCCGGGGCCGCCCTCGAAGATCCAGTCGTCGACGGCCTCGACCAGCTTGTCCTCGGTGACCTCTCCCAGCCACACCGGGCGGCCTCCGGCGGCCCGACCCGCCGAGGACGGCTGGACGACCACCACGTTGGCCTGGAAGCAGATGCCCAGGCACTTGCTGGTGCGGACGGGAACGCTGCGGCCGGAGTGGTCGTCGATGGCCCTGAGACGGGCGAGCTGCGCCTTGTGGTCCACCCCGGGGACCTTCTTCCTGGTACCGCAGCAGCAGCCACGGCACACCGTGAGCTGGCAGGGACGTCCTTCGGCCGTGTCCACACCTCTCCCTCCTCGCTCCCGTCGGACCGCAGGAACGTTAGGTTCGCCTTACCTCATCAGCGTAATCCGTCGTCGGAACCGCCTGACCAGCGGGTACACCCTCAGGCCCGGCGTTCTCCACCTGCACGCCCCCGTGGCCGGGTCCGGCGACCACCACGGGCCGCCAGGTCTCGGGCAGTCCCGCTCCGCCGTCCCCGCCGTTCCACCCCGGCGCCCACACGAACGGCAGCCCGGCGGCGAACAGCGGGCCAGGGCGGTCCATGAGCTGCACCCGCACCTGGGGTTCGGTGCAGGCGCCGGAGTTCCCGCAGCGGGCCACCGCCTGACCGGCCCGGACGCGGTCGCCCCGGCAGACCGCCAGCGACCCCCGCTCCAGGTGGCCCAGGAGTACGTAGGCGCCGCCCACGTCGATCACCAGGTGGTTGCCGAGCGGGCCGGCCGGACCGCGCAGCTCCCGCAGCGTGTTCTCCACGACCGAGCCGAACAGCCACGGCCAGGAGTTGCGGCTGCGGTGGTCGCGCTGGCGCCCGTGCGCGGTCACCACCGTCCCGTCGGCGGGGGCGTACACGGGCTGGCCGAAGGCCGGGAAGTCGCCCGGCGGGCGGGCG
>ANAW01000156.1:0-26111 GCA_000340945.1 Nocardiopsis synnemataformans DSM 44143
CCGGGTTCGGCGACCAGGCCGAGCGCGTGGGTCTGCCCGTAGGCGTGACTGCCCTGGCTCGGCACGTTGTCCACGGGACTGGTGAGCGCCATCCACCTGCCCCGCACCGGCGGCTCCAGCACCCGGGGCTCGCACCGCACGGTGCCCAGGCGCAGGTACACGGCCAGCGCGGCGGCGAACAGCGTGCCGCCCGCCCACCAGGAGAGGCCGAGGTAACCGGCGAGGAGGGCGAGGGTGGCCGCCCACATCAGCGGCATGCGGACCCTGGCGAGCAGCAGCGGCCAGCGGGGGACGGGGCCGCCGGAGGGGGCCTGGGGGCGGCGCGGGGCGGGTGAGGGCATCCCTCATTGTGGACGCCCCGCCCGCCCCGCGCGAAGACGGGTCGCGTTACCTTCGGTTCTCCCCGTCCTGCCGGGGATCCCCGTGCCACCGGTTGTCGCCGTCCCGCCGGGTCTCCCCGCCCGGGCGGGTCTCCCCGTCCTGCCGAGCGCGCTTGCGCAGGTACTCCGTCGCGGCTCCGGCGCCCCGGTCGATCCTGTCGTCGTGGGCGCCGCCGGTGGCCTTCTTCGCGGCTCTGGCGGCCTTGCCCACCAGCCCCTGGGCCTGTTCGGCGTTGTCGTCGACGGCCTTCTTCAGCCGTTTGAACGCATCTCCGGTACCGGACATGGAAATCCTCCCTCGATCCGTCCTGCCCTGTCGCGATACCCGGTTCCCGCCCCGTTCATGCCGGTGGGCGCCCGGTGCCGACGCGGGGACCAGGTCAGACGCCCAGGACCACGGTGGCGATGGAGAAGTAGATGAGCAGGCCCGTGGCGTCCACGATGGTGGTCACCATCGGCGAGGACACCACCGCCGGGTCCACCCCCACCTTGCGGGCGAACAGCGGCATGGACGAGCCGATGACCGCCGCCCACGTGCACACCGCGATCACCGAGCACGCCACCACCACGGCGACGTCCACGCCCACCAGCAGGGAGCCGATGCCCAGGGCCAGGACCGCGAGGAGAAGTCCCAGCAGCAGGCCGACCCGGGCCTCCTTCCAGATCACCGACGGCAGGTCGCGCACCCGGACCTCGCCGACGGCGAGGGCGCGCACGATCGCGGTGGCCGACTGGGCGCCGACGTTGCCGCCCGTGCCGATGAGCATCGGCACGAACAGGGCCAGGGCCGTGACCGCCTCCAGGGCCGACTCGAAGGCCTGCATCACGTTGACCGTGAGCGTGGCCGCCACGATGAGCAGCATCAGCCACACCGAGCGGGCACCGACCAGGCGCAGCACGCCGACGGACACGTAGTGCTCGCCGACCGGGCTCGCGCCGGACTGGCGGGCCATGTCCTCGGAGTCGGCTGCCTCGATGACCTCCAGGGCGTCGTCGAAGGTCAGCAGACCCACGAAGCGCTCCTCGGAGTCCACCACCGCCAGGGCGACCAGGTTGGCCTCCTGCATCAGGCGGGCGGCGTCCTCGACCGGCTCCGTGGCGCGCACGCGCGGCGCGAACACGTCCACGATGTCCTTGATCAGCCGTTCGTCGTCGCTGACCACCAGGTCGCCCAGCGTCACCGTCCCGACCATGCGGCGGCCGTCGCTGACCACCGGCAGGGTGTAGATGGTCTCGGCGTCGGCCCCCCTCGCGCGCACGACCTCCAGGGCGCGGCCCACCGTGAGGTCGCGGTGCAGGATGACCGTCTCGGGGGTCATGTACCGGCCGACGGAGTCCTCGGGGTAGCCCAGCAGGGCGGCGGTCATCCTGCGTTCGGTGGGACTGAGCCCGGCCAGGGCGCGGGTGGCGATCTTGGCGGGCGCCTCGCCGATGAGACGGGCCCGGTCGTCCGGGTCCATCTCCTCCAGGATCTCGTGGAAGGCCGTGTCGCGCAGTCCGAGCAGGATGGACTGCTGCTGGCCGGGGTCGAGTTCCTCGAAGACCTCCAGCTCACGGTCCTTGTCCAGGAGCCGGAAGGGGATGATCGCCTCGCCGCCGTCCATGCGGGAGAGTTCGTCGGCGATCTCGTAGGGCCTGTGTTCGGCCAACCAGAGCCGGATACCGGTCAGGTCGTTGTTCTCGACCAGATCGATCAGTTCTTCAGCGCGCTCGCCTTCTGACATGCGAAGCACCCCCTCGCATTCTTCTGCGCCCGATGGGAAGCACCACGGGCGGCACCGGATCCTGGGAAAAGCGGTGGGCCGGTGGTTCCACGGCCCCGCTCCGGTCCCGTTGTCACTGGTGTGGTGAACCGTGCGTCGGGTGGGTCTTCCGGGGGCGGAAAGGGCGGGCACGGTGATCCGGGGACGTGTACGGTCTGACCGCCGTACGCGGGACGGGGAGCACACCGACCATACCCGTCGGAGAGGTCTGCGGGCACACTGGACGATCCCCCACACGCCAGAAGCGGCCGACGGGTGGGAGGCGGAGAGGTCTGCGGGCACACTGGGCGATCCCCCACACGCCGGAAGTGGCCGACGGGTGGGAGGCGGAGAGGTCCGAGGGCACACTGGGCGATCCCTCACACGCCGGAAGCGGCCGACGGGCGGGAGGCGGAGCGGCCTGGGAGCACACCGACCGGTCCCGCACGCGCCAGAGGCCGCGCGACGGGCGGCGGGTCAGTCGCGCCAGAGGACGACCAGGGCGCAGTCGTCGTTCTTGTCCTTGCTGAGGGTGTCCACGATCTCGTCCGCTCCGGTGGCGAAACCGCGCGGGACGAGCTGCTCGGCCGCGCCGAGGAGGCGGTCGATCCCGGCGTCGAGGTCCTCGCCCGGGGTTTCGATGAGGCCGTCGGTGCAGAGCATGATGGCGTCGCCGGGCCGGAGCCTGCCCTCGACGGAGGTGTAGGTCATCTCGGGGATGACACCGAGGACCACGCCCTTGGCCTCGGTGGTGCTCCACAGCCCGCCGCCGCTGTCGTAGTGCAGCGCGGGCGGGTGTCCGGCGGAGGCGATCTGGTACTCGCCGGTGTCCAGGTCCACGCTCAGGTGCACGGCGGTGACGAAGCCCTCGCCACCGCTGTTGCGCATGAGGTAGTCGTTGCAGTGGGCCAGGAAGTCGCGGGTGGGGACGGCCCCGATCAGCCCGCTGAAGGCGCCGGAGAGCAGCAGGGCCCGGGTCCCGGCGTCCACGCCCTTGCCGGAGACGTCCACGACGGCCACGTCCAGCCGGTTCTCCCTGCGGATGGAGACGACGAAGTCGCCGCCGAAGGACGAGCCGCCCGCCTGGCGCAGGACGGCGGTGCGCCCCCAGCCCTCGGGCAGCCGGGGCAGCCTGCCCTGGCGGCGCAGGCGGTCGCGCAGGTCCAGCAGCATCATCTCGCCGCTGAGCCCCTGGACGCCCAGGCGCTCGCGCACCCCCGACAGCAGGTAGGACAGCACCGCGGTGACGCCGATGGTGACCAGCAGGCCGGGGCCCACCTGGCCGAAGTCGAGCATGAAGGCGACGAAGACCAGGACGGCGGCGACCACGGCCAGCAGGAAGGCCAGGCTCTTGCGCTTGAGGAGGAGGCCGCCCGCGAGGACGGTGAGGATGGTGGAGCTGGGCGGGAACCAGCCGGCGGGCCCCCACACGGCGCCGACGCCGATGCCGACGGCCAGGGCGACGAGGGTGATCAGGACGAGCCGGTAGCGGAACAGCACCTTGCGCCGGAGCACCGCGACGAGCCGCTGCGCGGTGGAGCGCAGCAGCCGGGTGGTCTTGGCGGTCGGTGTGGGCTTCATGTGTCCCCTGCGTTGCACACCCGCTCACCAGCGGGGGTTCGGTTCTCGGACGGCACGGTCGGATGGGCGCGGGCGCCGCGTCGCCGCCGGGGGCCGGCGTACGGGGCGGTGTGGGGCACGCCCTGGCCGTGGTTGACCGGAGGTGCCGACCGGAGGGCACCGCCGCGCCGCGGGCAGCGAGGCCCGCAACTGTGCACGAACTGTAGCGCGGGGGGTGTCGCCGTGGCACGTGCAACCAGCAGTGTTCTCCGCCCAAACCGAGGATTTGGGTTCAGCCGATAACCGAGCGTGTGGATTCGGGCATCGTCCCGGCAACCGAAAACCGTTCCGTAAGCCGGGATGTCCACCCCTCTCGGACGCTCCCGCGTGGCCGGCTCCCCGCCGCCGGTCGCCCGGTCGGGTCCGCGCCCCGTCGGCGCGGTCCGGTCCCAGGCTCCCACGGGACCGCGGCGCGGGCCAGGGACTCTCGGCCCCCGACCGTGCCGGGTCGCTCCGCGCGTACGGGCGCCCCCGCGCGCGGCCTTCCGGCGCCGCGCGGGGGCGGGGAAAAGGACCTAGGGAAGCGGGGGGAGCTCGCCGCTCTCCTCGTAGGCCGTCAGCATCGCGATGCGGCGGGTGTGCCGGTCCTCGTCGCTGTACGGGGTGGAGAGGAAGACCTCCACGAACCGGGTGGCCTCCTGCGCGGAGTGCATCCTGGCGCCGAGGCTGAGCACGTTGGCGTCGTTGTGCTCACGCGCCAGGCGGGCGGTGTCCTCGCTCCAGGCCAGGGCCGCGCGCACGCCCCTGACCTTGTTCGCGGCGATCTGCTCGCCGTTGCCGGAGCCGCCGATGACGACGCCCAGGGAGTCCTTGTCGGAGGCGGCCCCCTCGGCCGCGCGCAGCACGAAGGGCGGGTAGTCGTCCGCGGCGTCGTAGGCGGCGGGCCCGGCGTCGACGACGTCGTGGCCCTGCTCCCTCAGCCAGGAGACGAGGTGTTCTTTGAGCTCGTAGCCCGCATGATCTGATCCAAGGTAAACACGCACGGGTCCAGTCTGGCAGGTCACGGCGGTGACAAGCGCAGCGCCCCGCTCGCTGGGGCGAGGCGGGGCGCGGTGGTACTCGTGTCCCTCAGAGGGAGCCGGAGGCCGCGGCGGCGACGCTCAGCCCGAGGACGGCGAAGAGGGCCATCGAGCCGATGGCGATCACGTTGTAGAGGACGATCGCCTTGAGGTCCTTACCGAGAGGACCTGCCTTGGAGACAGCGGGCTTCTTGCTCAACTTCCACCTCGTTAGGGTTCGACCAGGGATATCCCGTCGGAAATTTTTCCACACCGCACAACGTGGTTCTCACCGGGGCCGATTCCGCGCGGGGGGCCGCGGGGACCGTGAGTCCGCGCACACCCGTCGGCGGCCCCGCGGCACCGGGGCGTGCGCCGGGCCCCGTGGGGTCCGGCGCACGCCCGGTGTCACAGCTGGAGGGCCTTGACCTCGCAGAACTCCTCCAGGCCGTGGGCGCCCCACTCGCGGCCGTTGCCGGAGCGCTTGTAGCCGCCGAAGGGGGCGCGCGGGTTGAGGGCGCCTCCGTTGACCTCCACCTGTCCGGCCCGCAGGCGCCGGGCGACGGCCAGGCCCCGCTCGGGGTCGCCGGACCACACCGCGGCGTTGAGCCCGTACACGGTGTCGTTGGCGATGGCGACCGCCTCCTCCTCCGTGTCGTAGGGGATGAGGACCAGCACGGGGCCGAAGATCTCCTCCTGGGCGATGCGCATGTCGTTGCTCACGTCGGCGAAGACCGTCGGGCTGACGTAGTAGCCGTCCGAGCGGCCCTCGACCGGCTCCGGGCCGCNGAGCGCGAGGTAGGAGCGGACCCGCTCCAGCTGGTCGGCGGAGACCAGCGGGCCCATGCGAGTGGCCTCGTCCCCCGGGTCGCCGGGCGCGTACTTGGCGGCGGACTCGGCGGCCAGGGCGACCGCCTCCTCGTAGGAGTCGCGGTGCACCAGCATGCGGGTGAGCGCGTTGCAGCTCTGCCCGGTGTTGCGCATGACGTCGGCGACGCCGCGCTTGACCGCCTTGACCAGGTCGGCGCCGGGCAGGATGACGTTGGGGGACTTGCCGCCCAGCTCCAGGGCGACCTTCTTGACGGTCTCCGCGGCGACCTGGCTGACCCGGGTCCCGGCGCGCGTGGAGCCGGTGAAGGACACCATGTCCACGCGGGGGTGCGCGGCGATGGCCTCGCCGACGACCGGGCCGGTGCCCGACACCAGGTTGAACACACCCGCGGGCAGGCCCGCCTCGTGGAACACCTCGGTGAGGGCGTAGGCGCTGAGCGGGGCGACCTCGCTGGGCTTGAGGACGACGGTGTTGCCCGCCAGGAGGGCGGGGACGACCTTGAGCACGATCTGGTGGAGCGGGTAGTTCCACGGGGTGATGGCGCCGACCACGCCGACGGGCTCGCGCACGATGAGCGAGTTGCCCACCCTCTCGCCGCCGAAGTAGCGCTCGCCGTTCTCCTCGACCAGGTCGATGTAGGTCTGGAACATGAGGGCGGGCAGGCCCGCCTGGACCTTGCGGGCGAACACCGCGGGAGCGCCCATATCCCGGGTGAGCTCCGCGGCGATGTCGTCGATGCGGGCGTTGAACAGCTCCAGGGCCTTGGCCAGGCGGGTGACGCGCTGCCCGGGAGTGAGGGCGGACCAGGCGGGGAGGGCCGCTGCTGCCGCCGCGACCGCGGCGTCGACGTCCTCGGCCGCCCCGGCCGGAACGGTGTCGATGACCTGCTCGGTCGCCGGGTTGACCACGTCCAGTGCCTCACTGGAGGCGGAGTCGCGCCAGGCGCCGTCGATGTAGAGGGATCGCATGGCCCCACTGTCGCAGAACGGGATTCGGGTTG
This sequence comes from Nocardiopsis synnemataformans DSM 44143, assembly GCA_000340945.1. Taxonomy (GTDB): domain Bacteria; phylum Actinomycetota; class Actinomycetes; order Streptosporangiales; family Streptosporangiaceae; genus Nocardiopsis; species Nocardiopsis synnemataformans. The sequence continues at coordinate 6,573 of ANAW01000156.1, forward strand.
ACCAGCCCGGGACGCCGGGCCGGTGCTTTCCCCGATGCCGGAGCGGCCCTCTCCCGCCCCGCCCGCCCGGTCAGTCCCAGTGCGGGGGGCGCTCCGAGATGAGGCGCGCGGTGGAGTCGTCGTCGGAGTCGCCCCAGCCGGGTCCCCTCTCGTCGCCGGTGGTGTCGGGCAGGATGTCGAGGTCGTCGAGGAAGTCGACCCTGCGCTCGTCGTCGGGTCCGGACACGGCCCCCGCCCCCTTCGCGTTCGTCGCGGCGGGCCCCTGCCCGCCGCCGGTGTTCGCCTCCAGTGTGCACCCGCTCCCGGGGCGCCGCGGCTGCCCGACCCGCCGGGCCGGGGCGCGGGCCCCGGCCCGGCGGGCGCGGGTCAGTCGAAGACGGGGCCCCGGGTGCGGGTCCGCTTGAGTTCGAAGAACCCGTCGGTCCCGGCGACCAGGAGCACGCCGTCCCAGAGCCTCCCGGCCGCCTCGCCGCGCGGGATCGGCGTGACGACCGGCCCGAAGAAGGCGGTGTCGGCGACCTGGACGACGGGGGTGCCCACGTCCTCGCCGACCAGCTTCATCGCCTCGGCGTGCGAGGCGCGCAGGGCCTCGTCGTACTCGGTGGACGCGCCCGCCTCGGCCAGGTCCTCGGGCAGCCCGGCCTCGGCCAGCGCCGCGCGGACCGTGTCCGTGGTGCGCGGCTCGCCGCCGTTGTGGAAGCGGGCGCCCAGGGCCGTGTACAGGCGGCCCAGGACCTCGGGGCCGAAGCGCTGTTCGGCGGCGACGCACACCCGCACCGCCTCCCAGGACCTGTCGATGCTCTCGCGGTAGTCCTCGGGCAGGTCGCGTCCCTCGTTGAGCACGCCCAGGCTCATCACGTGCCAGCGCACGCGGACCGGCCGGACCCTCTCCACCTCGACGAGCCAGCGCGAGGTGATCCAGGCCCACGGGCACGCGGGGTCGAACCACATGTCCGCGTGGACGGTCTCCTGCCCGTCGCCGGAGTCGGGGGTCTGCGTCATCGCTGCTCCTCGGATCGCGAAAAGGTGTGCACACTTCGGGTCGTAGGAGTGCAACCCCGGCTATCGGTTGCGCATTCCGCCCCGGCGCGTGGCAGGATCGAGGCGAGTGGAAGACGACCCCCGGCCCCGACGACGCTCCACCCCAGGCGGCGGACTCGCCGTGGTCGGCAACGATCCGGCCGGCGACGACGGCGGCCGTGGAGGGAGCGTGGCGTGGCAGGGAACCTGACACGGGACGAGGCTCGTGAGCGGGCGCGGATTCTCAGCGTCGACTCCTACGCCGTGGAGCTGGACCTGACCACCGGTGCCGAGACCTTCAGGTCCACCACCGTGATCCGGTTCTCCAGCTCGGAGCCCGGGGCGCGGACGTTCGTCGAGCTGGCCGCCCCCGCGATCCGCACGGCGACGCTCAACGGCGCCGAACTGGACGCGGCCGAGCTGTTCGACGGCGAGCGCCTCGTCCTTCCGGAGGTGGCCGCGGACAACGAGCTGACGGTCGTCGCCGACGCCGCGTACATGCGCACCGGCGAGGGCCTGCACCGGTTCGTGGACCCGGTCGACGACTCGGTGTACCTGTACACCCAGTTCGAGACGGCCGACGCGCACCGCATGTTCGCGTGCTTCGACCAGCCCGACCTCAAGGCGACCTTCGAGCTGACGGTGTTCGCTCCCCCCTCGTGGGAGGTCGTGTCCAACAGCGCGCCCGATGCGGAGCGCGAGGCCGCGGGCGAGGAGCGGGTGCGCTGGCACTTCCCGGCCACGCCGGTGATGTCCACCTACATCACCGCGCTGATCGCGGGCCCCTACCACGTGGTGCGCGACGAGCACGACGGCATCCCGCTGGGCCTGTACTGCCGCGCCTCTCTGGCCGAGCACCTGGACTCCGACGCCCTGTTCGAGGTCACCAAGCAGGGCTTCGACTTCTTCCACGGCCTGTTCGACCTGCGCTACCCGTTCGGCAAGTACGACCAGCTGTTCGTGCCCGAGTTCAACGCGGGCGCCATGGAGAACGCGGGCGCGGTCACGTTCCTGGAGGACTACGTCTTCCGCTCGCGGGTCACCGACGCGCGCTACGAGCGCCGCGCCGAGACGATCCTGCACGAGATGGCGCACATGTGGTTCGGCGACCTGGTCACCATGCGCTGGTGGGACGACCTGTGGCTGAACGAGTCGTTCGCGACCTACGCCAGCGTGTACTGCCAGGCCAACGCCACCAAGTGGACCGACGCCTGGACGACGTTCGCGAACGTGGAGAAGAGCTGGGCGCTGCGCCAGGACCAGCTGCCCTCCACCCACCCGGTCGCCGCCGACATGGTCGACATCCAGGCGGTCGAGGTCAACTTCGACGGCATCACCTACGCCAAGGGCGCCTCGGTGCTCAAGCAGCTCGCGGCGTACGTGGGCGTGGACGCGTTCTTCGCGGGCGTGCGCGCCTACTTCAAGGAGAACGCGTTCGGCAACACCGAGCTGCGGGACCTGCTCAAGCACCTGGAGGCCGCCTCCGGCCGCGACCTGTCGGGCTGGTCGCGCGACTGGCTGGAGACCACGGGCGTCAACACGATGCGCCCGGAGTTCGAGGTGGACGCCGAGGGCCGCTTCACCTCGTTCACCGTGCTCCAGGAGGCCCCGGCCGACCACCCGACGCTGCGTTCGCACCGTCTGGCGATCGGCCTGTACGACCGCACCGGCGAGGGCGTCGTGCGCCGCGAGCGCGTGGAGCTGGACGTGCGCGGCGAGCGCACCGAGGTGCCGGAGCTGGTCGGCCGGGTCCGGCCGGACCTGGTCCTGATCAACGACGACGACCTGACCTTCACCAAGGTCCGCCTGGACGAGCGCTCCCTGCGCACCGTGGTGGAGTCCGTCGGCGAGATCCGCGAGTCCCTGCCCCGCGCGCTGGCCTTCGGCGCCGCCTGGGACATGACCCGCGACGGCGAGATGGCCGCCCGCGACTACGTCTCCCTGGTCATCTCCGGGATCAGCGGCGTGAACGACGTCATGGTCGCCCAGACCCTGCTGCGCCAGGCCAACGCGGCGCTGCACATGTACGCCGACCCGGCGTGGCGCCCGTTCGGCTTCGAGCAGCTCTCCGAGCGGCTGCGCGAGCTGCTGACCGCGGCCGAGCCGGGCGGCGACCTCCAGCTGGCCTACGCCAACGCGCTGGCCGCCTCCGCGGTGAGCGACGCCCACCTGTCCCTGGTCCGGGGCCTGCTGGACGGTGCGATCACCGTGGACGGGCTGGCCGTGGACACCGACCTGCGGTGGACGCTGCTGCGCCGCCTGGTCGCGACGGGCAAGGCCGGGGAGGCGGAGATCGCCGCCGAGCTGGAGCGCGACGCCACGGCGACCGGACAGCGCAACGCCGCCGGTGCCCGGGCCGCGCTCCCCACCGCCGAGGCCAAGGCCGCGGCGTGGGAGCGGATCGTGGGCGAGGAGCTGGCCAACGCCGAGTTCCGCGCGGTCCTGCTGGGCTTCACCGAGCCGGGCCAGGCCGAGCTGTACCGGCCGTACGTGGAGAGGTACTTCGCGCAGCTGGGCCCGGCCTGGGAGAAGTGGACGGGCGAGTTCGCGCAGACCTTCGCCGAGGTCGTGTACCCGAGCGGGCTGGTGGAGGAGGCGACGCTGGAGCGCACGGACGCCTACATCGCCGAGTCCGACCCGGCCCCGGCGCTGCGCCGCCTGCTGGTCGAGGGCCGCGCGGGAGTGGAGCGGGCCCTGCGCGCCCGGGCCACCGACATCGCCGCGGGCGAGCGCCAGAAGTAGGACGCGAAGCGGCGCGCCCGCCCCGCCGCCGCAGGCGGGGCGGGGGGGGCCCCCCCCCCNTCCGCGTGTCCGGCCCCGGCCGTGCGGGCCGCTCCCGGGCGAGGGCCGGGAACCGCCCCGCGGGTGTCCGTCGGAGGCGCCTGCCCCGGTGTCCGTTCCCGGGACCGAAAGGGCGCGTCGGCCCAGCCACCCGCCACCGTGATCTTGTACCTGTAGCGGGTCTCGGCCGCCGGGACCCGCTAAGACGCGTTCAGGGCCCCTCGCGTCACACCGGCAACGGTTCCGGCCGGCCCGCTAGGGGGTGCGGTCCCGGCCGCCGACCGGCCCGAGGGTGCGGCGGATGCGCGCCACCATGCGCGGATCGGCGAGGAGTTCGTCCACCAGGACCGGTTCGCCCTCGCCGCTGGTGAGCGGGATGCGCCAGTTCGGGTACTCGTCGCTGGTGCCGGGCTGGTTCTGCATGCGCCGCTCCCCCACCACGTCGGTGAGCGCGACCCCGATCATGCGGGCGGGGGTGGCCACCAGGTAGGCGTGCATGGCCGCCACCACGGCGGCCGGGTCGGCCACCGGGTCCACGTCGTCGTCGAGCAGGCCCAGCTCCACCAGGAGCTCGCGCCAGCGCTCCACCCGGGACTCGGCGTCGGCGCGCTCCTCCTCCACGGGGCGGCCGAGCAGCCCCAGCCGGTCGCGCAGCTCCACGTGCTCGGTGGACAGGAACGACGCCACCGGCGGCAGGTCGTGGGTGGCGACCGTGGCCAGGCAGTCGGTGCGCCACTCCCCCGGCGGGCGCGGGCGCCCGTCGGCGTCCTGCTCGAACCACAGCACGGAGGTGCCCAGGACCCCGCGGTCGGCGAGGTGTCCGCGCACCCACGGCTCCACGGTGCCCAGGTCCTCCCCGACCACGACGGCGTCCGCGCGGTGGGCGGCCAGGGCGAGCGTGCCCACCATGCCCTCGTGGTCGAAACTGACGTAGGCGCCCTCGGACGCGGAGGCGCCCTCGGGCACGCACCAGAGCCGGAACATGCCCATGACGTGGTCGATGCGGACCCCGCCCGCGTAGCGGAACGCCTGGGCGAGGATCTGGCGGAACGGTTCGTAGCCGCGCTCGGCCAGGCGCCGGGGGTGCCAGGGCGGCTGGCCCCAGTCCTGCCCCTGCCGGTTGAACTCGTCCGGGGGCGCCCCCACGTGCAGGCCGGGCACGAGCGCGTCCCCGTACATCCACGCGTCCGCGCCGCCCGCCTGCACGCCGATCGCCAGGTCGTGCACGATGCCGAGGGCCATCCCGCCGGTCTCGGCGGTGGTCTGGGCCTGGGAGAGCTGCTCGTCGAGGATCCACTGGAGCCAGCGGTGGAACTCCACGGCGGGCCACCGGCGCAGGGCCTCCTCGCCGACGGCGCGGCTGTGGACCCCGCGCAGCCCGTGCGGCCAGGCCCGGTAGTCGGTGCCGTGCTGCTCGGCCAGGGCCGACCAGGTGGCGAACTCGACCAGCGGTCGGCCCTCGCGTTCGAGGTAGGCGCGCAGGGAGGCCTCGCGGCCGGGGGCGCGGGGAGCCTCGAAGAGCACCTCCAGGGCGGCGCGCTTGGCCCGCCACACGGAGTCGCGGTCGAGGAGGTCGGCGGTGCGGCCGCGTTCGCGCAGCGGCCGGGCCAGGCGCTGGATGCCCTCGCGCTGGGCGGGGTCGAGCCGGGCGTACTCGGGCACGTCCTCGATGCGGATGTAGAGGGGGCTGGCGTAGCGGCGGCTGACCGGCAGGTAGGGCGAGGGCTCCACCGGGGGCAGCGGCTCGGTGGCGTGCACCGGGTTGATCAGGGCGAAGTCGGCGCCCAGGTCGCGCGCGCTCCAGTCGGCGAGCTCGGCGAGGTCGCGCAGGTCGCCGGTGCCCCAGGAGGCGCGGGAGCGCACGCTGTAGACCTGCGCCATGATCCCCCACAGGCGCGGGTTGTCCCTGAGCGCGCTGGGTTCGATGCGGTCGGGGGCCACGAGCAGGGGCGCGGTGCGTTCGGCGGCGCCGTCGGTGACGCGCAGGGTGTGCACGCCCAGCGGCAGTCCGGGGCCGAAGGGCAGCAGGGAGCCGCCGGAGGTCTCGACGACGCTGTGCGCCCCCTCGGGGAGCACGAGGTCGGGCGCCTTGCCCTCGCGGACGACCACCGCGGGCGGCAGCGGGCCCGGGGGCGTCCCGGTGTCCGGGGCCTCCGGGTCCACGCCCAGGGCGGCCAGGACATGGCGGATGGTGTCGGGACCGACCGGGACCCTGCGCCCCCGCCAGTCCTCGTAGGTCGTCGCGACTCCGTGCTGCTCTGCCAACCGTGCCAGCTGAACGTCCCTCACAGAATCCGATCATGCCCTACCAGGGGCTCCGTACACCGGAGGCCGTTCCGGCGTGGGACCAGAACGTGTCCCGGGTACGGGCCGATAACGGCTCCCCGCGTGGCGCCTCCGTACTGTCCAGCACGTACAAAGGGGCGCTCCGCACAGGCCGTCAAAGCGATCGCCGTACGTCCTCGACATCTGCATAATCAGGGTGTGCTCGCGAACTACCGGCGGCTCTTCGCCGTCCCCCACGTCCTTCCCCTGCTGGCCTGGTCCCTGGCCGCGCGCTTCTACCTGCCGGGGCTGATGATCGCGGTCACCTTCCTGGTGGAGGGGTGGACCGGCTCCTACACCCTGGCCGGGCTGGTCGCGGGCGCCTTCACCCTGGGAATGGCGCTGGTGGGGCCGCTGCGCGGGCGGATGGCCGATCGGGGCGGGACCGACCGGCTGGTGCTGGTGTGCGGCGTGGTGTTCAGCGTGGGGCTGCTGGGTCTGGTCCTGCTCCCCGCGCAGCTGTGGTGGCTCTCGCTCCCACTGGCGCTGGGCACCGGGCTGTTCGGCTCCCCGGCGAACCAGATCGTGCGGGCGCTGTGGCCGCGGCTGACGCGCGGCCCCGAACGGCAGGCGATCTACGCGGCCGAGGCGACCACCCAGGAGCTGCTCTTCGTCTTCTCCCCGATCATGACCGCGGGCGTGGTGGCCTTCGCCGGTGCGCGCTGGGCGCTGGTGCTGCTGTCGGTGGTGGCGCTGCTCGGCTCGGTCGGGTTCGCGCTCGGGCTGCGGCGGGCCGGGGTGGCCGGGCCCGCTCCGACCGACGAGGGGGCCGGGAAGGAGCCGCGGGGTCCCCGCCGGAGCCTGCTGCGCAGCCCGGCACTGGTGGCGCTGTTCCTCATGTGCCTGTTGATGATCAGCGGGATCATAAGCGTGGACCTGGTGATCGTGGCGTGGGCCAACGAGCTCGGCACCCCGCAGTACGTGATGGTGCTGGCCTCGGTGTGGGCGCTGGGGTCGCTGGTGGGCGGGGCGATCGCGGGCGCGCTGCGCGGCCGCCCGCACCTGGTGCGCCGCTGCTTCGGTTCGGCGCTGGGCGTGGCGGTGCTGGTGCCGTTCGTGCCGCCGGTCGCGCAGCTGCCGACTCCGCTGCTGGTCACACCGCTGCTGTTCCTGTCCGGTATGGCGCTGGCGCCGACCCTGGCCGCGATCATGGGCCGCCTGGGCGACCTGGCCCCCGCACGGCGGCGGGCCGAGGCCTTCGGGTGGATGTCCACCGCGCTGGGGGTGGGCGGGGCGGTGGCCGGTCCGCTGTCCGGCGGCCTGATCGACCTCATGGGGATCGCGGGCGGCATGCTGGGGGCCGCGCTGCTGGTACTGGTGTCGGCGCTGCTGAGCCTGTTCGTGCCCGAGCCGCCTCCCGAGGCCGGCGAGGGGGCGGGCGGCCTCGCCGTCGAGGAGGTCGGGAGCGTGCTGGAGGCCCCGCCGGTGCACGGCGCGGCGGCGGGCGCCGAGGCCGCTGCCGCACCCGACGAGCCCCGTTAGCGGACCGGCGCGGCGCGGTGGGCCCACGGGCGCGCGCGTTCGAGCTGCGCGGACAGCGACAGCAGGGTGCCCTCGCCGCCCATGCGGCCGGTGAGCATGACGCCGATCGGCAGCCCCTCGGGCGACCAGTGCAGGGGGACGCTGACCGAGGGCTGGCCGGAGACGTTGTAGACCGAGGTGAACGGCGCGAACGCGGTCATCCGCCGGAACTCCTCCTCGGGTCCGTCGCCGGTGAAGTGCCCCAGCGGGACCGGGGGCGCGGCCAGCACGGGCGAGAGCACCGCGTCGAGGGGCTCGGTCGCGGCGACGAGGGAGCGGGCGCCGCGCTGGAGGCGGGCGCAGGCGGCGATGTAGTCGGGGACGGGCGTGGCGCGGGCCCGCGTGCGCAGCCACCGGTTGAGGGGGCTCAGCTCGGCCTCGCGGGCGGGGTCGACCGGCGTGGCCGAGGCCATCGCCGCCCAGACCGTCCCGAAGTCCGCCGTGAAGGAGCCGCCGAAGTGGGCGTCCCCGGGGGCGGGGACCTCCTCCACCTCGTGCCCCAGGTCGGTCAGGAGGCGGACGGCCTCCTCGTGGGCGGCCAGGACGTGGGGGTGCACGGGGATCCCCGCGGCGCCGGTGGTGGTGTGGCAGCCGATGCGCAGGCGCCCGGGTTCGCGGCCCGCGTGGTCGGCGAAGGTCTCGCCCGGCGGCAGGGGCGGGGCGGTGAAGTGGTCGCCCGGTCCGGAGAAGGCCATGGCGTCCAGGAGGAGGGCCGCGTCGCGGACGCCCCGGGTGAGGGGGCCGGCGGTGGACAGGCCCGCGAGGTCGGGTTTGAGGGGCGCGCCGGAGATCCGGCCGCGGGTGGGCTTGAGGCCGAAGAGCCCGCACGCGCTGGCGGGGATGCGGATCGAGCCGCCGCCGTCGCTGCCCTGGGCCGCGGGGGCGAGTCCGGCGGCGACGGCCGCCGCCGCGCCTCCGCTGGAGCCGCCCGGGGACAGGTCGGTGTTCCAGGGGTTGCGGGAGGGCGGGGCGACGGCGTTCTCGGTGTAGCAGCTCGACCCGAACTCGGGGGTGTTGGTCTTTCCCGGCAGGACCGCGCCCGCGGCGCGCAGGCGGGCGACCATGCCGGAGTCGGTCGGGGCGACGGCGTCGCGGAAGACCGCTGAGCCCTGGGTCATGCGGACCCCGGCGACCGGGTCGAGGTCCTTGACGGGCACGGGGAGTCCGAGGAGGGGCGGCAGGGCGTCTGGCGTGTCGGCCATCACCCGGTTCTGCGCGTAACGGGCTTGTTCGAGCGCCTTTTCCGGGGTGACCGTAATGTACGCGCCGACGAGGTGGTCATACCTCTCGATCCGGCCCAGGAAGTGCTCAGTGATCTCAGTAGGCGACAGCTCACGACTGCGGACCATCGCGAGGAGGCGGTGGGCCGGAAGGTCATGGATCTGGGTCATGGCGAGTCAGGTTAGCGGGCACACCGCAGGGCACCACCGTGAGGAGGACCCACTTCTCCAGAGAGACCGACCGAAAGGTAAGCATTCCCTGTCCCGAGGCGGCCGACACGCTTTCGCGCCAAGGAACAGGGGATAGAAAAGTGTGAGAAGTAATGCACTAGGACTCGGATATGGATCGAACTAACCTGTCCGACGTGAAATCGGCTACCAGAGTGAACGGCTCCACTCCATCGTCCGAGGGACCGGACCGCGAAAGGCCCGAATCCCTCTTTTTCCCCAACCAGAGAAAAAAGAAGGACGCCTCGGGCGGCAAGGCGGTCTACGGTGCCCTGCGGTCCAACCGGTCCGTCCGCAGGTGGGTGGTGCGCGGCGGCGGCGCCGCCGTGGCGGCCGTCCTGGTCGGCCTGCTCACCTCCGACTGGCGGATCGGCGTCACCTTCGGCGTCCTCGTCCTTGCCGGGGTCATGGTGTACTCCTCCCGGCGCGAGTCGGAGATCCCGCGCTGGCGCAAGCCCTCGGCGGCCCAGCGCAAGACCGAGGCCCAGCTCAAGGTGATGAAGCAGCTCGGCTACCGCGTCCTGCACGCGCGCGCGGTGCCCGGCGGCAACGGCCAGATCGACCACTTCATCGTGGGTCGGCGGGGCGCCTTCGCCATCGACTCCGAGTCGTGGGACAAGCGGCTGCCGCTGCGCAACAAGCTGGAGAAGCTCTACCACGGGCGGTTCAGCAAGAACGAGCGCATCGACGAGGCGCTGGAGGAGGCCAAGCGGGCGCAGGACCTGATCAGCTCCGAACTGGGGCGCGAGATCAAGGTGCGCGCGTCGCTGGCCATCTACGGCCCCGGCATGCCCTGGGACAGCCACCGGCTGCGGGGCGTGGACATCATCACCGGCACCAAGGTCCGCAAATGGCTGCGCAGCGGCCGGGACCGCCTGACCGAGAAGGAGATCGAGGAGATCTACCAGGCCGCGCTGAAGGCCCTGCCGCCCAGGTACTGAGACGCCCCCACCCCCCTGACACAGCTCCGGCCCGGGACGGACCACAGCACCGTGGCACCCGGGCCCCTCCTGTGTTCCAGGGCCTTCGCGCCGCCCCGTCCCGGGCGCGACCCGGCCCGCGCCCGGCCCTCCCACCACGGCCGTCTCACGATCCGGATGGCGCGTCTTCCACTACGAGACCAGACCGGTGCGGCGAAGGACTACCATCGAAGGGAAACACCCGCGACGATGGGAGTCCACCCCATGCCAGCCCTACGCTCACGCACGGTCACCCACGGCAGGAACATGGCCGGCGCGCGCGCCCTCATGCGCGCCACCGGTGTGGAGCGCGAGGACTTCGGCAAGCCCATCGTGGCCGTGGCCAACAGCTTCACCGAGTTCGTCCCGGGCCACGTCCACCTGCGCGAGGTGGCCGAGGTCGTCGCCAACGCCATCCGCGAGGCGGGCGGAATCCCCCGCGAGTTCAACTCCATCGCCGTGGACGACGGCATCGCCATGGGCCACGGCGGCATGCTCTACTCCCTGCCCAGCCGCGAGCTGATCGCCGACTCGGTCGAGTACATGGTCAACGCCCACTGCGCCGACGCCCTGGTGTGCGTGTCCAACTGCGACAAGATCACGCCCGGCATGCTGCTGGCCGCGCTGCGCCTGAACATCCCCACGGTGTTCGTCTCCGGCGGCCCCATGGAGGCGGGCAAGGTCACGGTGGTCGAGGGCACCGCCACCACCGTGCGCAAGCTGGACCTGATCAACCCCATGATCGCCGCGGCCGACGAGAGCGTCTCCCAGGCCGAGCTGGACGAGATGGAGGAGGCGGCCTGCCCGACCTGCGGCTCCTGCTCGGGCATGTTCACCGCCAACTCGATGAACTGCCTCACCGAGGCGATCGGCCTGGCCCTGCCCGGCAACGGCACCGTGCTGGCCACCCACACCGCCCGCCGCGCCCTGTACGAGGACGCCGGACGCCTGGTCGTGGAGGCCGCCAAGCGCTACTACGAGGACGACGACGCCTCCGTCCTGCCGCTGTCCATCGCCACCCCCGAGGCCTTCGGCAACGCCATGGCCCTGGACGTGGCCATGGGCGGCTCCACCAACACGATCCTGCACCTGCTGGCCGCCGCCACCGAGGCGGGCGTCGGCTTCGGCCTGCCCGAGATCGACGCGGTCTCGCGCCGGGTGCCGTGCCTGTGCAAGGTCGCGCCGAACACCGAGAAGTACCACATCGAGGACGTGCACCGGGCGGGCGGCATCCCCTCCATCCTGGGCGAGCTGGCCCGCGGCGGCCTGCTGGACACCTCCCGGCCCACGGTGCACGGCAAGACGATCGGCGAGTTCCTCGCCGAGTGGGACATCGCCTCCGACACCGTCTCGCCCGAGGCCGTGGAGCTGTTCCACGCCGCCCCCGGCGGAAAGCGCACCACGAAGGCCTACTCGCAGAGCGTCCGCTGGGACACCCTGGACACCGACCGGGAGAAGGGCTGCATCCGCTCCGTCGAGCACGCCTACACCAAGGACGGCGGGCTGGCGGTGCTGTTCGGCAACCTCGCCCCGGACGGCGCGATCGTCAAGACCGCGGGCGTGGAGGAGGAGCTGTGGACCTTCTCCGGACCCGCCAAGGTGTTCGAGTCCCAGGACGACGCCGTCGACGGCATCCTCAACAAGCGGATCGAGCCCGGTGACGTGGTGGTCATCCGCTACGAGGGCCCCAAGGGCGGTCCGGGCATGCAGGAGATGCTGTACCCGACGAGCTTCCTCAAGGGCCGCGGCCTGGGCAAGGCCTGCGCCCTCATCACCGACGGCCGCTTCTCCGGCGGCACGTCGGGGCTGTCCATCGGCCACGCCTCCCCCGAGGCCGCCGCGGGCGGTGACATCGCGCTGGTGGAGGACGGCGACGTCATCAGCATCGACATCCCCAACCGGGGCATCGTGCTGGAGGTCTCCGCGGAGGAGCTCGACACGCGCCGCGAGCGCCTGCTCAAGGAGCTGGGCCGGTTCAGGCCGCGCGACCGCCAGCGGCCGGTGACCGCGGCGCTGCGCGCCTACGCGGCCATGGCCACCTCGGCCTCGACCGGCGCCGCGCGCGACGTGTCCCAGGTGGAGAGGTAAGCAGGCCGAGAGGTGTGGGGGCGGCGGGACCGCCCCCGCCCCTCAGGAGCAGCAGCCGCCCCCGCAGCACCCTCCACCGGAGGGCGCGGGGGCGGACGCGCGTCCGCCCACCGCCACGGTGGACAGCAGCCGGACCGTGTCGCCGTGCCCCTGGGGGCAGGTCGCCGGGTCGCCGGCCCGCGCCATCGGACGGGAGAGCTCGAAGGTGTCGCCGCACTCGCGGCAGCGGAAGTCGTATCTGGGCATGCGGTCAGGATACGACCGATCCCGGCTCACCCTGTGAAGGGGTTCAGGAGCCGTACTCCCCGGTCTGCGACGTCCTTGGTGTTACGGGTGACGAACGTCCATCCATGGTGCTTGGCGGTGGCCGCCATCAGACCGTCGACCACGGGTATCCGGTCCGGAACGTTCATCGGAGCCCATTCGAGAACGACTCCCACGTCCACGGGAACGACCCTGTCGCCGTAGGCGCGGACGAGCCGATCAAGCCAGGCGGACAGCCGTTCCGCCTGGGAACGGTCGCCGCGGTGGTGCAGTTTGCGGACTCCCAGCCGGATCTCGCCCACGACGAGTGCACTGATGTACAGATCCGAGTCCTCGACCTCGTCCCACCACCTCAGAAACCCCGGGTCCGGCTCGCGCCGACGCAGCTCGGACAGGACGTTCGTATCAAGGAGAAAGCTCAACGTTCGCCCCAGTCGATCTCGCGGCCGAGATCCGGGACGCGGACCTCGTCGAGCACGTCCAGCGGAGGTGCCGAACCGAGAAGCTCCTTGAAACCTCCGGACTCCCCCTTCAGCCTGCGGTACTCCTCCATGTCCACCAGCACCGCGACCTCACGCCCGTGGCGTGTGATGATCTGGTCACCCTCGTTCTCCACGGCACGAAGCACCTCGCTGGTGCGCTGCTTCAGTTCCTGTACCTGCCATCTCATGGCGATCACCTCCGAAAACAGTCTAGACCGTCTGGACAGAAAACGGAGAACGTTCCTCACCGTAGCGGGCGAAAAGGGGAGGGAACACGCGACCGACCCCCGGCGCGTGTGCCGGGGGTCGGTCGGGGTCGGCGGCGGCGCCGGGTGGGACGCGAGGTCCCGGCTCCGCCGGATCAGGCTGCCAGGTGGGCCATGTACGGCTCCCACTGGGGGTCGCCGTGGAGGTCACCGTTGATCAGACGCCAGTGGGGCCCCTTGGGCACCTTGGGGGTCACGTGCAGCTCCCAGCCGAGTTCGTCCAGGAACTTGTCGGCCTTGCGGTGGTTGCACGGCTTGCACGCGGCGACCACGTTCTCCCACACGTGCGCGCCGCCGCGGCTGCGCGGGATGACGTGGTCGATGGTCTCGGCCTTCTTCCCGCAGTAGCCGCAGGTGTGCCTGTCGCGCCGCATGAGGGCCACCCTGGTGAGGGGCACCCTGCGGCTGTAGGGGACGCTGATGTAGCGTCGGAGCCGGATGACCGACGGCACGTCGTAGGCACGTGTCGCCGAGTGCAGTATCGCGCCCGCGTCGTCCTGGTGGACGACCTCCGCCTTCTCCCTCAGGACGAGCAGGATCGCCCTGCGCAGGGGCAGTGTCGTCAGTGGTTCGAAGCTGGCGTTGAGCAGCAGCACGTGGCGGCGGGCGGTCCCTGTGCCACCCTCCCGGCTGCTTCGGGCGCTCATCGCGTCGCCCCAGCCGTCGTCAGTGACGGCCGTGTCTCCTCCCCGGCCAGCCGATCGGCCAGCCAGGAGACCTCCCTGTGCACCGATCCGAGGATCGATGGTTCCGTACGCCTTGCCACACGGACCTCCCGGTGGTCCCGCCGAGTTGCGTCCCGCATTCAGTTTGCGTGGTCGGACCGCTCCGGCGCCACCCCAATTTGCGCTGGGCCGCCCAGAAACCGCGTGTTCTCCCTCTTCCCGGCTCCATTGTGCGCCGACGGCGCTCCGTTTCACACTGGCGCCGCGCCGGGCACACCCGGGTGGATGGCGGTGGATAGGGTGCGAAGTATGCGTGAACTCCGCTACCCCCCGGCCGCACGGCTGGACATCATCGAGAACCTGCACGGTCACACGGTCGGTGACCCCTACCGTTGGCTGGAGGACGGCGATTCGGCGCAGACCAAGGAGTGGGCTACCGCGGAGGACGCCCTGTACACCGAGGTCTCATCGCGGTTCACCACACGGAACTGGTTCGCCGACCAGGTGCGGTCCCTGCTGGGCGCCGGAAGCGTCGGGGTGCCCGTGTGGCGGGGCGACCGACGCTTCTTCGTCCGGCGCACCGCCGAGCAGGAGCACGGCGTGCTCTACGTCCAGGACGGCGACGGCCCCGAGCGCGTGCTGGTGGACCCCGGGGCGCTCGACCCCCAGGGCCTGACCACACTGGACGCCTGGAAGCCCGACCACTCCGGCGCGCTCCTGGCCTACCAGCTCTCCGAGGGCGGCGACGAGGAGTCGGTGCTGCGCGTCGTGGACGTGGCCAGCGGCGACCTGGTGGACGGGCCCGTCGAGCGGGCCCGGTACAGCCCGATCGCTTGGCTGCCCGACTCCTCCGCCTTCTACTACGTGCGGCGGCTCCCCCGGGAGCAGGTGCCCGAGGGCGAGGAGAGCTACCACCGCCGCGTCTACCTGCACCGCCTGGGCACCCCGGCCGAGCAGGACACCCTGGTCTTCGGCGAGGGCCGCGACAAGACCGAGTACTTCACCCCGATCGTGAGCCGGGACGGGCGCTGGTTGGTGCTGCTCGCCAACCGCGGCACCTCGGCGGCCACCGACGCGTGGATCGCCGACCTGTCCGACGGCGGTCTGGACGCGCCGCGCCTGGTCCCCTTCCAGGAGGGCGTGGACGCCTCCCTGTACCCGCACGTGGGCCGGGACGGGCGCCTGTACCTGTTCACCGACCGGGACGCCCCGCGCGGGCGCCTGTGCGTGGCCGATCCCACCGACCCCGGCTACGGGAACTGGACCACCCTGGTCCCGGAGGACCCCGAGGCGGTGCTGGAGGGGTACGCGGTCCTGGACGGCCCCGGGCTGGAGCGGCCCGAGCTGCTGGTCTCGCGCAGCCGCCACGCCGTCAGCGAGATCACCCGGCACGACCTGGCCACCGGCGAACTGCTGGGCGGGCTGGACATGCCCGGCCTGGGCACCGTGGTCGGGCTCGTCGAACGCCCCGAGGGCGGGCACGAGGCGTGGTTCGGCTACACCGACAACACCCACCCCTCGTCGGTCTACCGCTACGACGCGCTCTCGGGCGGGGTGTCGCTGTGGGCCGACGCCCCCGGGGACATCGACCTGCCCGACGTGCGGGTGGAGCAGGTCACCTACACCTCCCGGGACGGCACGGCCGTGCGCATGCTGGTGGTCTCGCCCCAGGCGCCCGCCGAGGGGCCGCGGCCGACCGTCCTGTACGGCTACGGGGGCTTTCGCATCTCCCTCACGCCCGCCTACTCGGCGGTGGCGCTGGCCTGGGTGCGCGCGGGCGGCGTGTACGCCGTCGCCAACCTGCGCGGCGGCCTGGAGGAGGGGGAGGAGTGGCACCGGGCGGGCATGTTCGCCGACAAGCAGAACGTCTTCGACGACTGCGCGGCGGCGGCCGAGCACCTGGTCGCCACCGGGGTGACCGACCCCGAGCACCTGGCCGTCATGGGCGGCAGCAACGGCGGGCTGCTGGTGGGGGCCATGGTCACCCAGCGGCCGGACCTGTTCACCGCCGCGGTCTGCTCGGCCCCGCTGCTGGACATGGTCCGCTACGAGCGGTTCGGGCTGGGCCAGCTGTGGAACGTCGAGTACGGCACCGCCGACGACCCCGAGCAGCTGGGGTGGCTGCTGGGCTACTCGCCCTACCACAACGTGCGCGAGGGCGCCCGCTACCCGGCGACGCTGTTCACCGTGTTCGACAACGACACCCGCGTGGACCCGCTGCACGCGCGCAAGCTGTGCGCGCTGATGCAGCACGCCACGGCGGCCGCGCCCGAGGAGCGGCCGATCCTGCTGCGCCGGGAGTCGGAGGTGGGCCACAGCTCGCGCTCGGTGAGCCGCAGCGTGGCGCTCAACTCCGAGCAGCTGGCCTTCCTCGCCCACCACCTGGGACTGTCCGTGGACTGAGGTCCCCGCCCCGGTGTCCGCCCCCGCGAGAGCAACAACACAGGGATCGGACACCGGGGAGCACCCGTTCCCCCGGGGAGCGTTGAGACAATCGAGGGGAACCGCTCCCCCCAGGAGAACAGCGCGAGAGGATCCGGACGTGACACAGACCGAGACGGGAGCCGCCGACACCAGGTCGGCCGAGCCCCGGAGGCACGTGCACCTCGCGCAGGTCCGCTACGCCGACCTCGACCCGCAGCACCACGTCAACAACGTGCGGATGCTGACCTACCTGGAGGACGCCCGGGTGTCCTTCCTGCGCTACGGCGGCGCCGTCGAGGGCGACGAGGTCTTCGGCGCCATGGTGGTGGCCCGCCAGGAGGCGGACTACGTGGCCCCGCTGCTGCCCCGGTCGGAGCCGGTGCGCGTGGAGCTGTGGGTGACCGAGGTGCGCAACGCCAGCTTCACGCTGGCCTACGAGATCCGGGACGAGGCCGCGGTGTACCTGCGGGCCAGGACGGTGCTGGTCGGCTTCGACGTGCCCACGCAGCGCGCCCGGCGGCTCAACGAGGTCGAGCGCGCCTTCCTCGCCGACTACGCCTGAGCGCCGCGGGGACCGGGCGGCCCGGTCCCGGCGGCCGTGTCACTTCAGGGAGATGGTGACGGCCTCGCCGTCGTCCCCGTCGTCGCCCTTGGCGGACACCGAGACCCGGGTCGGGTTGGCTACCTCGGGGGCGGTGGTCTCCTCGGGCACGTTCACCATGCTGTGCGCGGCCATGACCATGTACTCCCAGAGCTGGCGCTCCAGGGCCTCGTGCAGGTCCAGGGAGTCCACGGCGGCGCGCATGTGCCTGAGCCACAGGTCGCGCTCGGCGGTGCCGATGCGGAACGGCACGTGCCGCATGCGCAGCCGGGGGTGGCCACGCTGCTCGTTGTAGGTGCGGGGGCCGCCCCAGTACTGGATGAGGAACAGGCGCAGGCGCTCCTCGGCGGGGCCGAGGTCCTCCTCGGGGTACATGGGCCGCAGCACGGGGTCGTCGGCCACTCCCTCGTAGAAGCGGCGGACCAGGCGGGTGAAGGTCTCCTCACCGCCCACGGCCTCGTAGAACGTCATCTGCACGGGCTCGTCGCCCGCGCTCTGCTGGGAATCGCGCGCGGAAGTCATCGCCACCAGGGTATGCGACCGCCCCGGCCCGGACGAGTCGTCCGGGCCGGGGCGGAGGGCGCGAGGGCCCGCGGCCGGATCGGGGGTCCGGCCGCGGGCCCGGGGCACCGCTTCGCGCGGGGCGCTCGGCCCCGGTCCGTCAGTCGCGGGTGAGCTTGCGGTGGGTGACCGCGTGCGGGCGCGCGGCGTCGGGGCCCAGGCGCTCGACCTTGTTCTTCTCGTAGGACTCGAAGTTGCCCTCGAACCAGTACCAGTTGGCGTCGCCCTCCCACGCGAGGATGTGCGTGGCGACGCGGTCGAGGAACCAGCGGTCGTGGGAGGTGATCACGGCGCAGCCGGGGAAGTCCAGCAGCGCGTTCTCCAGCGAGCCGAGGGTCTCCACGTCCAGGTCGTTGGTGGGCTCGTCCAGGAGCAGCAGGTTGCCGCCCTGCTTGAGGGTGAGCGCCAGGTTCACGCGGTTGCGCTCACCGCCGGAGAGCACACCGGACGGCTTCTGCTGGTCGGAGCCCTTGAAGCCGAACGCGGCGACGTAGGCGCGGCTGGGGATCTCGACCTTGCCGACCTGGATGAAGGTCTCGCCGTCGGAGACGGTCTCCCAGACGTTCTTGGTGTCGTCGATGCGGCCCCGGTACTGGTCGACGTAGGAGATCTCGACGGTGTCGCCGACGTTGATCCTGCCCTGGTCGGGGGTCTCCTCACCGACGATCATCTTGAACAGCGTCGTCTTGCCGACACCGTTGGGGCCGATGACGCCGACGATGCCGTTGGGCGGCAGCGAGAAGCTCAGGTTCTCGATGAGCACGCGGTCGTCGAAGCCCTTGGTGAGGTTCTTGACCTCGACCACGGTGTTGCCCAGGCGCGGACCCGGCGGGATCTGGATCTCCTCGAAGTCCAGCTTGCGGGTCTTGTCGGCCTCGGCGGCCATCTCCTCGTAGCGCTGGAGGCGGGCCTTGCTCTTGGTCTGGCGGGCCTTGGCGTTGGAGCGGACCCACTCCAGCTCGTCCTTGAGCCGCTTGGCCTTCTTGACGTCCTTCTGTCCCTCGACCTTCAGGCGGGCCTGCTTGGTCTCCAGGTAGACGCTGTAGTTGCCCTCGTAGGGGTAGAACTGGCCCCGGTCCAGCTCCAGGATCCACGTGGCGACGTGGTCCAGGAAGTACCTGTCGTGTGTGATCGCGATGACGGTGCCCGGGTACTTGGCCAGGTGCTGCTCCAGCCAGTTCACGCTCTCGGCGTCGAGGTGGTTGGTGGGCTCGTCGAGCAGCAGCAGGTCGGGCTGCTCCAGGAGGAGCTTGCACAGGGCCACGCGGCGCTTCTCGCCGCCGGAGAGCTGGGTGACGGAGGCGTCGCCGGGCGGGCAGCGCAGCGCGTCCATCGCCTGCTCCAGCTGGCTGTCCAGGTCCCAGGCGCCACGGTGGTCGAGCTGCTCCTGGAGCTTGCCCATCTCCTCGAGCAGGTCGTCGGAGTAGTCCGTCGCCATCTGCTCGGCGATCTCGTTGAAGCGGTTCAGCATCGCCTTGGTCTCGGCGACGCCGTCCTCGACGTTCTCCAGGACGGTCTTGTCCGGGTCGAGGTGGGGTTCCTGCGCGAGCAGGCCGACGGTGAAACCGGGCATGAGCCTCGCCTCGCCGTTGGACGGCTGCTCGATGCCGGCCATGATCTTCAGAAGCGTCGACTTACCCGCACCGTTGGGGCCCACGACGCCGATCTTGGCTCCGGGCAGGAACGACCCCGAAACGTTGTCCAGGACGACTTTGTCGCCGTGCGCCTTGCGCACGTTGTTCATGGTGTAGATGTACTCCGGCATGAGTCCAAGCCTAGGGCGTCGCGACCCGTGCCCCCGCCATGGCCCGGGCCCACGAGGCCGGTTCTGGGCGAAGGCCGCGACCGGGAGGCCATCGCCCGACGGCCCGGCTCCACGGGGACCGGTCCCCCGCCGGGGATCCCGCCGGACGGGGGCGGCGACCGCCCGGCGGGCCCGGCCGCGCCCCGCGAAGGCCCCGCCCAGCGAAGGCCCCGCCCAGCGAAGGCCCCGCCCCCTCACTCCTGCGGCCGCTGGCTCCTCGCGCGCAGCCAGCGGGGCGTGAACTCCCGCCAGCGCTCCACGGGCAGCCCCCAGGCCAGGGCCCGGCTCATCAGCACCGCCATGGAGTAGCCGGGATCGGCGGGCAGGGCC
>ANAW01000157.1:0-8941 GCA_000340945.1 Nocardiopsis synnemataformans DSM 44143
GGCCCGGCTCATCAGCACCGCCATGGAGTAGCCGGGATCGGCGGCCAGGGCCACGTCCAGCGCCGCGGCGGCCAGGGGCTCGTCCCCGCGCTGCCAGGCCGCGACCGCCAGCAGCGAGGCGGGCGCCGCGCGCTGGTACCGGGGCAGGTGGCGGGTGACCCGGGCCCACAGCTCCTGGTGCACGGGAGCCGCCTCGGCGGTGATGCGCGCCCACGCCTCGTCGCGCACCCGGATATCACCGAGGTAGACCCCCAGCCAGGCCAGTTCCTCCCGGTCGGTGACGCCCCGGCCCGCCCGTTCGGCCCGCACCGCCGACAGCACGGCGCTCAGGCCCCGGTCGGTGAGGGCGCCCCGCATCCCCTGGTCCAGGAGCCGCCGGGCGCGCGCCCGCACCTCCTCGGCCACGACGTCCATCGCGGCCCGTTCGGGGCCGTGCACGGGCCTCAGGACCTCCCGTACCCGCTCGGCCTCGGCCGTGACCGCGGAGAGCGGCTGGGCCGGGACGATCCCGTGCAGGACCGCGCTGGCCGGGACGGTGGAGCTGTCCACGTTGACCACGGTCCCCTCCACCGGACAGCAGTCGGCCCTGGCACAGGTGTAGGACCAGTACCGGCCGCCGGTGACCCGCAGGGCGTCGACGACGGCCAGGTTCCGCCTCCGGGCCGCGGACAGGATCCTGTCGACGTGGGGCGTGACCCGTTCGGGCGGCCCGTAGGCCACGACCACCAGGGCGGTGCAGCCCTCCGCGACGGCCATGTCGACGGGGACGGTCGCGCGCTCCAGCGGGTCGCCGGCGGCGGCCAGGCGGTCCAGGTCGCCGCAGAACGCCGAGTGCACGCCCTTGCCGCGTACGGCGAGGACCACGATCCCCGGATCGGGCGGCGCCCCCACCAGGTAGGGCAGGGTCGCGATGATGTCGGTCGGGTTGGTGAGGGTGAGGGCGGCGCCCGCCGCGGCGGGGCCGGTCGGCCCCGACCCGCCGGGGCTCCGGGGCGGGGGGACGGGGGCGCCGTCGTCCGGGGACCGCCCGGACGCGGTTGGACGGTCAGACGGAGCGGAGCGCCCGGACGCGGTTGGACGGTCGGGGGCGACGGGGCGGTCGGGGGCTCGCGCGGAGTCGAGGGGGCGTCGGGGATCGGAGGGGCCGAGGGAGTGGTGCGGCTGGTCAGAGTGCATATCTTCACGGTGCGTGACCCGGCGGTTCGGGCGCAACGTCCTTCTTCGCGCTGTGGACAACTCCACGAGACCGCAAAGCCGCAGGTCAGGGAAGTTCGGTGTGCTCGGTGGGGTCTGTGGGACCCGTGTGACCGGAAATCTCCCCTCCCCGCGGCCCCGGGATCTTGCCGCCGCCCCCGGGCCGCCCGGCGGGCAGGCACACGCGGTTGCGACCGGTCTCCTTGGCCCGGTAGAGCGCGAGGTCGGCCGCGGTGAGCAGTTCCACCAGGTCGTTGCCGTGGTCGCCGATGACGGCCGCGCCGATCGAGATGGTGATGGACACCGGCACGTCGTCCACCGCGATCTCCATGCGTCCCACCTGGGAGCGCAGGCGCTCGGCGGCCCGCCAGGCCTCGGCGGTGTCGGAGCCGGGCAGCAGCACCACGAACTCCTCGCCGCCGAACCGGCCGAGCAGGTCGGACTGGCGCAGCTGCTGGGCGATGGTGGTGGCCACGCCGAGCAGCACCTGGTCGCCGAACAGGTGACCGTGGTTGTCGTTGACCCTCTTGAAGTGGTCGATGTCGATGATCAGCACCGCCGCCCTGCCCCGCGAGGAGCGGGCCCTGGCGATCTCCACCGACGCCTCCTGCTCCCAGGTGGGGGCGTTGAGCAGGCCGGTCTTGGGATCGGTCCGCGCGGCCATCTGGAGCTGCTGGTACATCAGGCTGCGCTGGAGCAGCAACACCGGGGGCACCGCGATGACCAGCAGGAACAGCGACAGGTGGGCGAGGATGGCGATGGTGACGCCGACGCATAACTCGACGGCGTCCACGATGAGGGCCTCGCGGTCCCACATGGGCCGGAGGGTGTGCCCGGGGCCGCTGCTGATCCGCGCGGCCACCGCGACGAGCAGGTTGTTGAGGACGGTGAACCCCGTGCAGCACAGCACCGCGACGAGCACGCCGGGACCCGTGGTCAGGTGCTCGTGCGCGCCGGGGACGCCGCTGAGCCCGTCGACGAGGCCGCCGCCCCAGATGGAGTGCCAGGTCACCGAGGCCAGGAACCCGGAGAGGGCGATGGAGGCGGCGTTGAACACCCGCCGGTGGAGCAGGGCCCGGCGCGTGCGGTACTGGAGCATCAGGAAGACGGGCACCGGGAGGATCAGCGCGTACAGGGGCGGCAGGAGGAGGACCGCCGGGAACCACCAGGCCCCCAGGAAGTCCCGGTTGATCCCGGCCGGCGTGCCCAGGCGGCGGCCCGCCTCCACGCAGAGCACGGCGCCCGCCAGCAGCGCGACCAGGGTGACCAGGTCCATGACCGCGGGAGGGGTCAGGGCCACCGCCCCTCCGAACAGGAACAGCGTCGCGGACACGAGCAGCGCCATGTAGACGATCAGTCCGCGGGGCTGCTGAAGGATCGGCCAGCGCGGACGTTCGTCCTCGGGACGCCCGGCCGGCGCGATCGGCTTCTCAGAGATGCTCACCGTTGCGCCTCCCTCCTCACATCGCTCTCCACCGTCCGACTCCTACACCCGCCTCTGATGGGTCCACCGCCTCACACGGTTCTCCCTTCGACGGGTTCGTTTCGCCGCGCGTTCCCTCACGGTGCCATTCGGTTACGACAACGGGGTGTCGGGGTCCGGCAACGGTGCGGCACGTCCGTCCCGCGACACTCCCCACTTTACATTACGTTGGGTAATAACTTAATTGCTGATTGTGTGATCGCCGTGGGTAACGACCCGGGGCCGGGACACTCGGTTTTCGCGGGGTTGGGTTCAGCGGTGATCTAGGGCATCCTGCCCTAGGGGCCCACCACGGTAGCCACTGTGTGGCACGGAGTGTCGACCGCCTGACACCCCGGCCGTCCGGGCTCCCACGGCACTCACTACAAGGAGCACACATGTCCAGCGGCACTGTCTGGATCTAGAACTCGTTACAGCTGAGTGAAGATCACCGGGGACGGGCGGCGCGGTGCCGCCCGTCCCCGGCCTCGGAAACGCGGTGGGGGCTCCGGCCGGGGCGTTCCGCGCCCGTCCGGACCCCGGGGTCAGTCCGCCGTCCTGGCCACCTCGTAGGCCGCGCGGAACTCCCGGTACCTGGCCAGCTCGGCCTCCAGGGGCTCCACCACGCGCAGTCCGGTGATCTCCCGGACCCGGGCGGAGGCCGTCCTCTCCACGTCCTCGCGGCGCTGGACCGCGGCCACCTCGACGAGGTTCCCGCAGCCCACCCCGGTCAGCCACCCCACCAGCAGGGCCGCGACCACCAGGACGCCGGCGTAGGCGGCGAACACCGGGTCGTCGAACATCCCCAGGCCGGTGATGCCGCCGCCCGTCCAGCTCACCAGGGTCACGACGGCCCAGGCCAGGCCCAGGCCCGCGACCGCGAGCAGCGCGTACTGGGCCGCGCGGGCGGCCTTCCACCACGACGGGCTGCGGTCGGGGTCGCCGACCGCCCCGGCCACGGCCTGCCCCAGTTCGGCGGGGAGCTCGGGAACGGCGCCCCGGGCCACGGCGCGCATCCGGCGGCGCCACAGCGGGGGCATACCCTCCGAGACGCTGTCGGCCGCCTCGCCCAGCGCGGTCTCCAGCTCGGCCTCGTGCGCGTCCACCGGGCCGCCCACACCGCCTCCGCTGTCACGGCGCAGGAAGTCCAGCTGGACCGCGGCGAGCGGGTCCTTGCGCAGCCGCAGCGAGCGGCGGGGCCCCCGCCCANTGGCGTCTTCCGCGCCGGACGTCGTTGGTCTCGGTGACGTCGGCGACCGCCGCCACACCGGCCGCGTTGGCCAGGCCCTCCTGGACGCGGGCGCGCACCTGGGCCGGGACCGCCTCGGGCACCGCGCCCTCGCCGTGGAACTCCCCGAAGGGCTCGATCACCTGGTCGAGGTCGGCGGCCAGGCGGTCCACCAGCGCGCGCCGCTCGCTCACCGTCTCGGCGAGGAACTCGCGCAGGTCGCGGACGCCCTGGCCGGTGAGCGTGGACGTGGTGATCACCCGCGGGTGCACCCCCGACTCCGTCTCCAGCAGGCGGCGCAGGTCGGTGAGCAGTTCCTCCAGCTCGTCGGGCTCGACCTTGTCGACCTGGTTGAGGACGGCGACGGTGACCGCGCCGTGCCCGGCCATCTGGGCCAGGTAGCGGTGGTGCACCGCGGCGTCGGCGTACTTCTGCGGGTCGAGCACCCACACCAGGAGGTCGACCGAGCCGATGAGGCGGGCGGGCCCGGNCATGCTGCGGACCGAGTCGTGGTCGGGCAGGTCGAGCAGGACCAGGCCGGTCAGCTCGGAGCTGCCCGTGTCCAGCACGCTGGTGCGCGAGTGGCGGTAGCGGGTCGGGACGCCCAGCCAGCCCAGGAGGGCGTCGGCCCCCTCGTGGCCCCACACGCAGGCGTGCGCCTTGGAGGTGGTGGGCCGGGTGACGCCGGTCTGCGACAGCTGGAGCCCGCACAGGGCGTTGAACAGTGAGGACTTGCCGCTGCCGGTACCGCCCGCCAGGGCGACCACGGTGTGGTCGCCCGACAGCCGCAGCCGGGCCCCCGCGTGGTCGAGCAGCTGGGTGGACCGGGCGACGAGTTCCTGGGGCAGGCCGTCGCGGCCCAGTTCGGTGAGGGTGGACAGCGCGTCCAGGCGCTCGATCAGCTCGGCCCGGGTGGTGGAGCGGGTGGGCTGCCAGTCGTCGTGGGTGGTGGGACGGTACTCCTCGTCCTCGTCCTCGTCCTCGTCCTCGTCCTCGTCCTCCTCCGCGTCGGCGGCGGCGGTGTCGGCGCCCACGGCGCGGAAGGCCCCGGAGACCGCGGAGGGTCCCGGAACGCGGCGGGGCAGCGGTTCGGGCCCCTCCGGCGCGTCGGCTACGGCCGACGCGGGCTCCTCGGGCTCCTCGTGCGCGCGCTGGTCCGGGGAGGCGTCCCGGGCACGGGGCGCCTGGTCGCCGTCCCCGTCCTCCGGCTGCTGGCCGACGACCGGGAAGGCGCCCGTGGCGCGCCCGGCGATACGGGTGTCGTCGGCCGCCTCGGCGAGGCTGCCCACCCATCCGGCGAGTCCGTCGGGGTCCTCGTGGTCGTCCTCGGCGGAACGGCGGGCCCCCTCGCGCTCCCTGTCGGCGAGGGAGCGCGCGTGGCGCCCGGAGCGCCGCTGCGCGGCGGGGGACGGGGCCGGGTCCTCCGGCTCCGCGTCCGCACCGCTCGGAGCGCCCTGGTCGCTGTGCGCGACCCTGTGCGGGGCCCCGGCGCCCGAGGGGTCGGGGTAGGCCGCGATGCCGTCGTAGGCGGGATCCTCGGTGCCCGCGTCGGACACGGCGTGGTCGGGGTGCTCGGGGACCGGCATGGTGTACCCGCGCCAGGGCCCGGACGCCGCGTCGCCGCGGGGGCGCCCGTCGTCACCGGCGCCGGAGGCGCTCTGTCCGCTCTCGCGGTCCTCGCCCTCGGCGCGGGCGTCCGCACCGGGCTCCCCGTGCGCCTGCGCGGGGTTCCATTGAGTCGTCATCGCGCAATCTCAAGGTTGTACGTGGCCTGGTAGAGCTGGACGGCGGTGTCCTCGGACGGGATCGCGGCCGACGCCAGGGCGCTGTCGAAGGGCACGCGCTCGCGATCGAGCAGCCCTTGGACGCGCTGGCGCAGGTCGTCCCGTGCCGCTGCGCCAATGCTACGCAGTGACTGGGCGCCGAACAGCCCCTTGAGCAGGCGCTGCGGGGAAGGGCCGGAGGAGTCGGCCGCGTGGGCGCCGCCTCCGGAGCGGGACCGCTCGTAGCCGAGCAGGTCGATGATCAGGACCAGGGCGACGACGTCGTGGTCGAAGGTGACGAACCGCGCCACGGAGCGCTTGGTGGCGCCGCTGGCGGTGGTCATCTCGACGACGCCGCGCTGCCACTCGGTGATCTCCTGGCGGATCTGCTGCGGGAGCAGGCCGGTGCCGGGCTGGTTGAGGGCCTTGGAGGCGAGGTCGCCGCCGCCGGGGACCTCGCGCCACCTCCGCTCGACCTCGTCGGAGGCGCGTTCGCAGCTGGAGACCACCAGGGCCTCCAGGCCGTCGCGGACGGCGCGCTCCAGGGCGCCCACCCGCTGGCCGCGCTCGGCCTGCTCGGCCCGGCCGCCCCTGCGCGTGCGCCTGCCGCGCGGGCGCAGGCTCCTGGTGAGCTCGCCCCCGGCCGCCACCTCCTGCCAGCGGGCCAGCAGCGACCCGCGCAGCAGGGAGCCGTCGGCCAGGCTGGTGTCGACGCGGTCGCGGGCGGCGGCGTAGGAGTCGTCGACGGCGGCGGTGAGGGTGCGCCCGGTCTCGATCTGCGTCTCCACCTGGCGGGCCAGTTCGGGCACCCGCGTCCGGAAGCTGTCGATGACGCCGATGAAGGTGCGCCGTGAGACGCGGTCGCGCTGCTCGGCCTCACCCGCCACCTCCGCCAGGTAGTCGCGGATGTGGTCGGCGACGTTGGAGGTGAAGCGCTCGCCCCGGATCTGGTCGGTCTCGGGGATGGCGAACCGGGCGGCCGCGCCCAGCCCGTTGGCCTCCAGCATCGCGCCGAAGTGGTCCAGGAGCTGTCGCCTGCCCCTGCGCGGCACTCGGGAGAGCACCACGGCCAGGGAGGTGTCGCGGTCGCGGGCGACCTGGAGGAACTCCCACACGCGCGCGTCGGCGTAGCGGCTGCTGGTGGTGACGAACACCCACAGGTCGGCGGCGTCGAGGAACTTGGCCGCGAACTCGTGGTGCGCGGCGACGGCGGAGTCGACGTCGGGGGTGTCGAGCAGGGCCACGCCCGGGGGCATGGCCTCGGTGGCGGCGAGCACGAGCATGCCGTCCTTGCCCGGCATCGCCAGGCCCTGCTGGCGCACGCGCGGCAGGGAGGGGATGAAGGAGGCCTCGCTGAACCAGTCGACGTCGGCGGGGTTGCAGGCCAGGACGGGGCTGTTGGTGGTGGGGCGGCGTACGCCCGTGGTGGTGACCTGTTCGCCGACCAGGCTGTTGACCAGGGTGGACTTGCCCGCTCCGGTGGATCCGGCGACCGCGATCAGCAGCGGGATGTCGGGGCGGCGGACCCGGGGCAGGACGTAGTCGGAGAGCTGGGCGAGCAGGTCCGCCTGGAGCGCTCGGCCCTCCTCGTCGCTGGGCAGGCCCTCGGCGAACTCCAGGTCCCGGATGTGCTTGCGCAGTGCTTCCAGGACCTGTTCGAAGTGGTTCTCGTCGGGTTGGGGGGCGCGGTGCTTGGCCGGTCCGGCGGCGAGCGGGACGGTGGGCCCCCGTCGGGCGCCGGCGGCCGCGGTGTCCGTCTCGCGCGCGGGTGCGGAGCCCTGGGCGGGCTGTTCGGAGGTGGCGGCCGGTCCGGTTCCGAACCGGTCCGGAGCGCCGGGACCATTGGTCCCCGGCGCGGCCGACGGCCGGGTCATGATCGGTGTGCCCTCCTCATCGGTGCTGACGGTTCCCGCCGCGGAGCGACGTACGCCGCGGGCGGAGGTCTCACTGGAGATCGCGCCCGGTCGCCAGTCGACGGGTCTCGAACTGGTTTCCCGTGTGCAGTATGTCAAGATCCCGCGCTGTTTTGACCACTTCTCCGATGATCACCACCGCGGGGGGCCGCACTCCGGCCGAACGGGCCGCGGCGGCGATGGTGGCCAGCGTACCGGTGACGGTCCGCTGACCCGGCAGTGTGGCCTCCTGTACCACCGCCACTGGGGTGTCGGCCGATCTGCCGTGGGAGACGAGGGCCTCGGCGATCGCCTCGATCCGCTCCACCCCCATGAGGACGACGACGGTGCCGCCCGCGCGGGCGAGTCCGGCCCAGTCGACCGTGGAGCGCTCGTCCCCCGGGGGCACGTGCGCGGAGACGATGTGCAGGTCCTGGGCCACGCCGCGGTGGGTGGCCGGGATGCCCGCGCTGGCCGGGGCGGCGAGCGCGCTGGTCACACCGGGCACGGCGATGACGGGGATCCCCGCGGCGGCGCAGGCGGCGGCCTCCTCTCCGCCGCGGCCGAAGAGGAAGGAGTCGCCGCCCTTGAGCCGCACCACGAACTTTCCGCGCCCGGCGCGGTCGACCAGGGTCGCGTTGATCTCCTCCTGGGTCATGGACCGGCCGTAGGGGATCTTGGCGGCGTCGACGATCTCGACGTCGGCGGGCAGGCGGTCCAGGAGAGAGGTGGGGGCGAGCCGGTCGACCACCACCACGTCGGCCTGGGAGAGGAGCTGCTGTCCCCGGACCGTGATCAGGCCGGGGTCACCGGGTCCGCCTCCCACGAGCGCGACGCCGCGCAGGCGCTCGCGTCCGCGGCGGGCGTCGAGGGTGCCGTCGGCGAGGCCGTCGACGACGGCGTCGCGCAGCCCGGCCGAGCGGCGGGGGTCGCCGGAGGCGACGACGCCCACGGTGACCCCGGCCGCGCTGCCGCTGGCGGGGGTCCAGGCGGAGGAGGCGTGCCGGTCGTCGGCGCGCACGCACCACACGCGGGCGTTCTCGGCCTCCTCCGCGACGGCGGCGTTGACGCCGGGGTCGTCGGTGGCGGCGTGCACGAGCCAGTGGGCGGGGGCGGCCGGGCCCGCGACGTCGCCCGCGGCGTAGGGGCGGCGGTGCCAGGTGAGGTGTCCTGCCGAGGCGAGGTCCTCCAGCGCGGCCGATGCCTCGGGGGAGACGAGGGTGACGCGGGCCCCGGCCTCGATGAGCACGGGTACGCGGCGCTGGGCGACCCTGCCCCCTCCGACGACGAGGACGTCGCGTCCCCGCATGCGCAAACCAAGGAGATAGGTCATGTGTCGCGCCCCTTCGGTCGTCCGTGCCGGTCCCCGGCGACGACGGCGGGGGGCTGGCGGGGGGGGGCC
>ANAW01000158.1:0-20254 GCA_000340945.1 Nocardiopsis synnemataformans DSM 44143
GTACCTTGTCAAAGAGGTATTACGCGGGTGTAAACGGGTACCGCGCCGAGGGTGTGAGCCCGCCCGCACCGGGGGTCGGTGCGGGCGGGCGACCGTGGGCCGCTCCCGGTCAGGGGGCGGTGGAGACACCCGCGTCGTCGAAGGTGGCGACGTCGCGCAGGACGCGCGCCGCGCTCTGGAGCAGCGGCAGGGCCAGCAGCGCTCCGGAGCCCTCTCCCAGGCGCATCTCCAGGTCGACCAGGGGGCGCAGGCCCAGGTGCTCCAGGGCCAGGCTGTGCCCGGGCTCGCTGGAGCGGTGTCCGGCGAAGCAGACGCTGAGGACCTCCGGGGAGATCGCGGCGGCGGCCAGGGCGGCCGATCCGGCGATGACCCCGTCCAGCAGGACCGGGACGCGCAGGGCCGCGCCGCCGAGCACGAACCCCGCGAGGGCGGCGTGCTCCAGGCCGCCCAGGGCGGCCAGGGTGCCGATGGGGTCGGCCGGGTCGACGGGGTTCGCGGCCAGGGCGCGGCGCACCACGTCGACCTTGTGGGCGTACACGGCGTCGTCCACGCCGGTTCCCCGTCCGGTGGCGTGCGCCGGGTCGGCTCCGGTGAAGGCGCACACCAGGGCGGCGGCCGGGGTGGTGTTGGCGATGCCCATGTCGCCGGTGACCAGGCAGCGGTTGCCCGCCGAGACCAGGTCGCGGGCGACCTCGATCCCGCCCTCCAGGGCCTGGAGGGCCTGCTCGCGGGTGAGCGCGGGCCCCTGGGTGAGGTCGGCGGTGCCGCGCGCGACCTTGCGGGCCAGCAGGCCGGGGGCGCTGGGCAGGTCCGCGGCCACGCCGACGTCCACGACGGTGACCTCGGCGCCGACCTGGGCGGCGAAGGCGTTGACGACGGCGCCGCCCTCCAGGAAGTTGTGCACCATCTGGGCGGTGACCTCCTGGGGCCAGGGGGTCACCCCCTGGGCGTGCACGCCGTGGTCGCCCGCGAACACGGCGACGGCGGCCGGTTCGGGGATCGGCGGCGGGCACTGCCCGGAGATCCCGGCCAGCTGGACCGAGACCTCCTCCAGGAAGCCGAGGGAGCCGGGCGGCTTGGTCATCCGGTCCTGGCGGTCTCTGGCCTCCTCCATCGCGCGGGTGTCCAGCGCTCCGACGGCGGTGATGGTCTCCTCCAGCAGGCTCGTGGGTTCCTGGCCGGGCAGACCGCGGCGGCCGTAGCGGTCGTGGTGCACCGCCCAGGACAGGGGGCGTTCCCTGGCCCAGCCGGAGAGGCTGAGCTCGGACTCGGCGGGGAACTCCTCCACGTAGCCGACGCACAGGTAGGCGGCCACGTCCAGGTGGGCGGGGAGTTCGAGGGCGCGGGCGACGTCGCGCTCGTCGACGAAGGTGAGCCAGCCGACGCCCAGACCCTCGGCGCGCGCGGCGATCCAGAGGTTCTCCACGGCGAGCGCGGCGGCGTGGTCGGCGCTCAGGGGGCGGGCGTGGCGGCCCCGGGCGTGCCGTCCTCCCCGTGTGGGGTCGACGGTGACGGCGATGTTCAGGGGCGCGTCGAGGACGGCCTCGGCCTTGAGACCGGCGAAGGCGCGTGCGCGGACGCCCGGCGGCGCGTGTTCGTGGTCCTCCCGTTCGGCCGCGGCGAGGTCGCCCACGCGGGCGCGCAGGCCGGGGTCCTCGATGACCAGGAAGTCCCAGGGCTGGGAGTCGCCGACGCTGGGGGCCTGGTGGGCGGCCTCCAGGACGCGGGTGAGCACGTCGTGGGGCACGGGGTCCGGCCGGAAGCCCGTCCGGACGTCGCGGCGTTCGCGGATGGCCCGGTAGACGGCGGCGCGTTCGGCCTCGCCGTAGGCGTGGACGGAGCCGCTGTCGGCCCGCTCGGGGGCCGGGGCGGCGGGCGCCGCCGCGGGCTCGGGGGCGGGGGCGGCGTGGACCGGAGGCCCGGTGGGCCTCGGCGGGGGCGCGGCTGGTTCGTGTGCGTGCATGCTCTGCTCCGGCTCGGTGGTCGCGGAGTGCTGGTCCGCGCGTCCGTGGTCTGTGGTCGGTGCCCCGGCGTCCCCGGTCCCCGCCTCCTGCCGGTCGGCGGTGGGCCCGGTCGGGCGGACGGTCCGGGCGGGGTGCGCGGGCGCCGCTGGGTGCGCGGGCGCGGCCTGGCGAGCAGGCGCCGCAGGATGGACGGGTGCGGCCAGGCGTACGGGCACCGCGGGGCGGGGTGCGGCCGCGCGAGCAGGCGCCGTGCTGTTCACGGGCGCCGCCGGGGGTGCGGGCGTCGTGCCGCGCCCGGGTGCGGCCGGATGTGCGGGCGCCGGAGCCCTCGCCAGCGCCACCGCCCTCGCGAGCGCCGCCGCGTTCGCGAGCGCTGCCGAAGGCTCCGGCTCGGCGGGGAGCTCCGGCTCGGCGGAGCTGCCGGGCCCTGCCGCGTGTCCGGGCTCGGCGGAGGGCACGGCCTGCTCGGGGCTCTCGGGGGCCGGATGCGGCTCGGCCTCCGGGCTGGCCGTCCCGGTCCCGGCGGCGAGCGCGCCGCCGCGGAAGGGGATGACGTTGGGCCGGTGCGGCGGTCCGGTCGGCGGCGGCGCGTCCGCCGCGGGCGCGACCGCTGGTTCGGCCTCGGGCCGCGGGGCCGGTGGGGCGTCCAGGGGAAGCGCGCCGTAGGGCGAGGTCGGGGCGGAGGGGGCCCGTGGCGCGGGATCGGCCTGGGCGGGGGGCCGGGGCCGCTGCCGGAACGGGTTGGCCGAGCCCGCGGAGCCGCGCGGGGGCTGGGCCCGGGCGCCGCGTCCGCTCTCGGGGAGCCCGTCGAGCAGGCCGCCGAGGCGGGAGCCGGTCCCCGAGGAGGGTCTGCCGCCCTTCCAGCGGGACGGTTCGGCTCCGCCCTCCTCGCCGCGCCGGGCGTCCTCGCGGTCGTCTCTGGTCATGATCGCTCCACGCAAGAGGTGTTGTGACGGGCCCGTCTCCGCCTTGTCCGGCATAGACCGGTAAGCGTAGTCCGCCGCTTCCGCGCCGCTCGCACGGGTCCTCCGGACCCGGGGCGGCCGGTGCCGACTCGGCCGCCGGGGCTCCCAAGTCACCGCCAACTGTGCCAGAGACCGCGTGGGCGCGCGCTGGCTCCAGCGACCGTCCGCGCCCGGGGCCGCCCGGAGAGCAGCGCCTCACCGGGCGAGCAGCTCCCCCAGCGCGTCCGTCAGGATCCGGTGGACGGCGGGCTCGCGGACCGCCACCCGGAACCACTCCGGTCCGAGGCCGGGAAAGGTGTCACCGCGCCGGACCGCGATCCCACGTTCCCTGAGGCGGGTCCGCAACCGGTCCGCCTCAGGGTCCGCGACCAGCAGGAACGAAGCCCGCGCCTCCGGGACCACCCGCAGGCCCAGGCCCCGCAGTCCCTCGGCGAGGTCGTCGCGGCGGGCGGCCAGGGACACCGCCCAGGCGTCGGCCTCGGCGAGGGCCTCCGGCGTACAGCACGCCTCCACCGCGACCAGGGCGGGCGTGGACACCGACCACAGGGGCTGGGCACCGGCGAGCCGGGCCACCAGGTCGGGTGCGGCGAGCAGGTACCCGGCGCGCAGCCCGGCCAGGGACCAGGTCTTGGTGAGGCTGCGCACCACCACCAGGCCCGGCAGGTCCCCCCGGGAGGCCAGCGACTCCGGTTCGCCGGGAACGCAGTCGGCGAAGGCCTCGTCCACGACCAGCACGCGCCCGGGGCGGGCCAGCCCGGCCAGGGCCGCGCCGGGGTGGAGCACGGAGGTCGGGTTGGTCGGGTTGCCCACCACGACCAGGTCGGCGTCCTCGGGCACCAGCCCGGGGTCGAGCGTGAAGTCCGGTTCCAGCAGCACCCGGTCCACGGCGTGCCCGGCGGCGCGCAGGGCGGCCTCGGGCTCGGTGAACTGGGGGTGCACGACGACCGCCCGCCGGGGGTTCAGGGCCCGCGCCAGGAGGACGAAGGCCTCCGCCGCCCCGGCGGTGAGCAGGACCCCGCTCGCCTCCCTTCCGTGACGACGGGCGACCGCCTCCCGCGCGCGGGAGGGGTCGGGGTAGGCGCCCAGGCCGGTCAGCGAGTCGGCGAGGAGCCGCCCCAGCCAGGCTGGCGGTGTCCGGCCCCGCACGTTGACGGCCAGGTCGAGCAGTCCGCCGCCGACCTCGGCGTCACCGTGGTGACGCAGGTCGTGGCCCGCGTCCATGTACTCCCCCACCCCGTATGTTCCTTTCTTCACAGGAAAAACATCGCACCCTACGGCATCACCAGCCTTGCCTGATCACAGGGGGTGCCTTGGCCACGTACTTCGGACGTGCCGTTGGTGGCGCGGATCACAGTGCTGTGCCAGGGTGTCCGCGTTCCCACCCCCGGGCCCTCCCCCGCCCGATCCGAGAGAACGGACAGCACGATGCGAAGGCGTACCCTCCTGGCCGGTGCCACCGCGGCCGCGGGACTGACCGCGCTGGGCACCACACTTCCCTCCGCCCGCCCCGCCCTGGCCGACGGTGGCGGCGGTGGTGGCGGTGGCGGTGGCGGGGATCGCACGGTCCCCCGCGTGCTGGCGGAGCCCTCCGCGTCGCACGGACTCGTCCGCCCCGGACTGCGCTTCGACATGGTGGCCGTCACCGGTGACCCCGGAGAGGCCGACGCGGCGGTCCGCTTCGAGACCGCCGACGGCCTGGGCCCCTGGAGCCCGGTGCACCTGCACACCGGGGGCCGCGACGACCGGGATCCGGTCGCGGCCGCGCTGGTGCGCGCGCCCGGGGGCGCCACCGGGTACGAGGTGCGTTCGGGGGAAGGGACCGCCGCCGTGAACCTGAGCGACGGAGAGGGACTGCGTTTCGGCGGCCCCGCACAGGCGTCGCTGTCCGCTGGGGCCTCCGGCGCGCCGCGCGGCCGGACCGGCGTCCGGTTCCGCACCCGAGCGGGCTGGGGCGCCGACGAGTCCTGGCGTTTCGACGACCAGGGCGACAACCTGTGGGAGGCGGAGTTCCACCCCGTGCAGGCGCTGACCGTGCACCACACCGCGATGCCGACCGGGGAGGACCACGCGGCGGACGTGCGGGCGGTGTACTACCTGCACGCGGTGCAGCAGGCGTGGGGAGACATCGGCTACCACGTGCTCATCGACCCCGACGGGGTGGTCTACGAGGGCCGTCACTCGGGCGGGGACGGCGTGCCGGTCTTCCCCGGGATCCCGCGGCCGGGGCGGGCCGGGTCGGTGACCGCCGGGCACGCCTACGGGTTCAACCAGGGCAACGTGGGCGTGTGCCTGCTCGGGGACTTCACCGACGAGCTGCCCACGCGGGCGGCGCAGGACTCCCTGGTCGGCGTGCTGCGCGTGCTGTGCGCGGTGACCGGCGTGGACCCGGCCGGACAGATCGAGTACGTCAACCCGGGCACGGGCGTGGTCACGCCGGGCGACGCGATCTCCCGGCACCGCGACTGGCTGGAGACCGAGTGCCCGGGCGACGCCTTCTCCGAGGTGTTCGACAGCGCGGTCCGCCAGCGCGTCGTCGCGGGTCTGGCCTAGACGGCCGCGGGCGGGGACGCCCGGCGGGGCCGCGCACAGCACGCGCTCCGCGGCCGCACCGGCGGGTACCCCCTGGTCGGGGCGGTACCGCCCTCCCCTCGGGCGCGCGCGGAGAACCCGGGTGCCGTACTCCGGGACTGCGCGTATCGTGAGCGCACTCCGACCCGAGGGGAGAGGCGTGACCACCACGCAAGACAGACCGATGCTGCCGTCAGTGATCCTGGAGACCGAGCGCCTGCGGCTGCGTCCGTTCGTCGAGGCCGACATCGACGACGTGCACGCGTCCTGCACCGACGCCGAACTCCAGCGCTGGCTCCCCCTCCCCCTTCCAGGGGTGCCCTACACCCGGGAGGAGGCCGAGCGGTGGTGCTGCGAGGTGGCCCCCGCCCTGCGCACCTGCGGTGAGGGACAGCAGTGGGCCATGGTGGAGAGGAAGTCGAAGCGGCTCGTGGGCTCGGTGGGCCTGGTGCGTGTCGTATGGGCGGCGATGACCACCGAGGTCGGGTACTGGGTCTCGCCGTGGGGCCGCGGCCTCGGATACGCGACGGAGGCCACCGTGGCCGTCTCCCGCTGGGCGCTGGACCAGGGCTTCCAGCGGGTGGAGATCAAGGCCGCCACCGGCAACACCGGTTCGCGCCGGGTCGCGGAGCGGTCGGGGTTCAGCATGGAGGGCGTCGAACGCAGCGCGATGCCGCTGCACGAGGGCCGCACCGACCTGGCGGTGTACAGCCTGCTCCCCACCGACCTGGACTGACCGGTGCGGCCCGGCCGCACCGGGCACACCGGCCGCACCGGGCACACGGAGGGTGCCGCACGGCCCCCGGGCCGCGGTCGCGGAGCGACCCGGGGAGCGTTCCCGAGCGTGTCCGGCGGTGCCGCCCGCCCGGACGGACGCCAGCCGGGTTGCGCGGCGCCGCCGGGGACCGATGAGGCGGGAGAGGGGCGGGCACGCGGCGCGGGATGCGCGACGTCAGCCGGAGATCGGTGGAGAAAGCGGCGAGCGACCCTGGGCCCCCTCCCCTATCCCCACACGCGGGAGAGCAGCCACCTGTCGGTGGCCGTGTCGTGGCGCAGTTCGTACACCCCCTGGGACTGGGCCGTGCCCGCCTCCACCCGCCAGTGCCTGCGCTCGGGCGCCTGGGACTCACGCGCCGGTGTCCAGTCCATGCGCAGCGTGACCCAGTGTTCGAGGATCCTGCGCACTCCGTACACCCTGCCGTTCCATACGAACCGGGCCGGGCGCCCGTCGTCCTCGACGACGGTCACCTCCGCCCCGTAGTACCGTCCCACGACACTTCCCCTCAGCATCAGCAGCCTCCTGTCAGTCCCGGCACACGCCACCGGGACACCCATCCGTGGGGAAGACGCGGCCAGGTGTTCGAACGTGTGTTCTAATCCTAGCGAAAACCGGTGCCTTCGGGGAACCGTTTCGGCACGGGAGGCATCCTCACGGATGACCACGGGGCCACCGCACACGTATCCGGCGCGCGTTCGACGCTCACCGGTACGCTGGGCGGTTCGCCCCCCGGCAAACGTGAGGTCCCCTTCCCCGTGATGTCGCACAGTGGCAGGCCCCTCACCCCGACTGACACGGCGCGCCCGCGCGCCGCCCCCGAACACCCGCACCGAACCCTGGCCCCGCCTTCGCGAGGCCCGAAGGGCCAGCCAGTCCAGAGCGCATCGGCGTATCGGCATCGGTACGCTGTGAGCGCGAACTCCACGATTCATATGAGGGACCCCCAACTGTGACGTCGAACGGGCACCAGAGCGGCAAACCCCTGCGCGTGGGGGACCCGCGCGAACTCGACGGTTACCGCATCGTGAGCCGCCTCGGCCGGGGCGGCATGGGCACCGTCTACCTCGCCAGGGACGCCTCCGACCGGTCCGTCGCAGTGAAGCTCATCCACCCCGACCTGGCCGACGACGAGTCCTTCCGGCTGCGCTTCGCCCGCGAGGTCGAGGCCGCGCGCCGCGTGGCCCGCTTCTCCACCGCGGGAGTGATCGACGCCCGGCTGGAGGGCGAGCCCCTCTTCATCGTCTCGGAGTACGTGCCGGGCCCGAACCTGGACGAGGCGGTCCGCGCGGACGGCTCGATGGCGGGCGGCACCCTGGAGGGCCTGGCCATGGGCGTGGCCGCGGCGCTCACCGCCATCCACGGGTCCGGGATCATCCACCGCGACCTCAAACCCGCGAACGTGCTGCTCTCCCCGGTCGGCCCGAAGGTCATCGACTTCGGCATCGCCCGCGCCCTGGACGACGCCGCGGACGCGGTCACCCGCTCCAGCCAGCTCATGGGCACCCCCTCGTACATGGCTCCGGAGCTGATCCTGGGCCAGCGGGCCACCGCGGCCGCCGACATCTTCGCGTGGGGCTGCCTGGTGGCCTTCGCCGGGACCGGCACCGCCCCCTTCGACGCCGCCACGGTGCCCGCCGTCCTGCACAACATCTCCTCGGCTCCGCCGCGCCTGGACGGCCTGGACGCGGACCTGTACGACCTGGTCAACGCGGCGCTGGACAAGAACCCGGCCAACCGCCCCACCTCCAAGCAGCTCCTGGCCCGGCTGACCGGCCAGGAGGAGCCGCAGGAGGCCGAGGTGGAGCGCACGATCAGCACCTCGTGGGCCCCGCCGAGCAGTTCCCCGGTCCCGGGGCAGCCGCCGCAGGACACCGGAGCACGCGACCAGGCGCCGGGTGATCCGCAGCAGGCTCCGAGCGGACCGCAGCAGGCGGGCGGGCAGCACCCGGACAGCGGACAGCGGCAGGGCGCGGTGGCCCCGGACGGCGGCCAGCCCCTCCAGGCGCAGACCACGCAGTACGAGGCGCAGACCGCACAGGCGCAGACCACGCAGTACGACCCGTACGCGCGGCCCGCGCAGGCCCAGCACCCGGTGCAGCCGCCTCCCCCGGTCCAGCAGACCCGCGTGGAGCAGCACCACGGCAACCCGGGCGTCCCGCACTCGGGCTCCCAACCGGGCGCGGGATACGGCGGGGGGCCGCCCCCCGGNNCCTCCGGTCCACGGCCAGCAGGTTCCCGGCTACTACGCCAACTCCGGCGGTCAGGTCCCCCCGCCGCACCAGGGGCACGGCGGTTACGCGTCCGCGCCCCAGGGCCAGCCCGCTTTCAACGCCTACTCCGGCCCCGGCAACCCCGGTGGTCCCGGCGGACCCGGCGGAGCGGGCCAGCCTTCAGGGCGGTCCGGCGGCGCCCCGCGCGGCCGTGGGCGGATGGTGGTGATCGGCGCGGCCGCGGGCGCGGTCGTCCTGGTGGCCGCCGTGGGTGCGACGGTCCTGCTGAGCGGAGGCCCGGAGGTACCGGAGAACACCGTCTCCGTCTACAACACCGACTTCACCACCGATCCCGGCTGGGTCAGCACCACTTACGAGCACGAGGATTCCGACGGCTACTGGGCCGAGCGGAGGGGCGTGCTGCTCCAACTCGACCCCGAGAGCAGTCCCAGTCGGGGCGAGGTCGTAGCGCTGGACCGCGAGGAGGCCCTGCCGGACAACGTCCTGGTGAGTACCACCGCGTACGTGGTCGAGGGCCCAGAACAGGCGACGTTCGGTGTGCGCTGTTGGGACAACTCAGGTGAGGAGTACCGAAGCCAGTACGAGGGGCTGCTGCGCTACGACGGCCAGCGCGCGGAGATCCGCCGGATGCACGAGGGCGAGGGCGACATCACTCTCGGAGAGACCACCGACGTCGCCGGATACACCCCCCAGCCCCTCTTCGACGAGTCGGTGCGCGAGGAGTACGGCTACGAGGAGCGCGATCCCTTCGAGTTCGACCACGAGAACATCCCCACCAACACCGTCGCGCTCTCCTGCTCCCTGCAAGAGGACACGGACGGCAACGAGGTCATGGAACTGTCCCTGTGGGTCAACGGGGAGCACGCCGTGACCGCGGTGGACCAGGAGCCGCTGCCCGACAGCGCCGAGACCGTGGAGGACCGCCGCCGGGTCGGCCTCGTCACCCGCTCCGGACCGGGCAACGAGTTCCTCGGCGTCCTGTACACCGCGTTCTCGGTCCACGAGATCCTCGATGAGGGCCGGTCGGAGTAGGCGTAGCGCCCCACCGTGGCCGGTTCCGGCTCCGGACTGACATGATGCCGGAAACCGACCCGGAAGGAGCAGTGGACCCATGCGTGCCATCGTGATCGAGGAGAACGGCGGGCCCGAGGTACTGCGACTGGCCGAGAGGGACGACCCGGCGCCCGGCCCCGGGGAGGTCCTGATCGACGTCGAGGCCCGCGGGGTCAACTTCATCGACATCTACCAGCGCAGCGGCCTGTACGACGTCCCGCTCCCCTACGTCCCCGGGATGGAGGGCGCGGGCGTGGTGGCCGCCGTCGGCGACGGCGTCACCGACCTGTCCGTGGGGCAGCGGGTCGGCTGGGCGATGGCCCCCGGCGCGTACGCCGAACGGGCCGTGGTCAAGGCGTCGCTGGTCGTCCCCGTCCCTGACGCGGTCTCCGCCGAGCAGGCCGCCGCCCTGCTGCTCCAGGGCATGACCGCCCACTACCTCGTCCGCTCGGTGTACCCGGTGGCCGAGGGCGACACCGTGCTGGTGCACGCGGCCGCGGGCGGCACCGGCCTGCTGGTGACCCAGTTGGCCAAGGAGCGCGGCGCGCGCGTCATCGGCACCGTGTCCACCGAGGAGAAGGAGCGCATCGCCCGGGAGGCGGGCGCGGACGAGGTGGTTCGCTACACCGAGACCCCCGTGGCCGAGGCGGTGCGCGACCTCACCGGCGGCGAGGGGGTGGCCGCGGTCTACGACGGCGTCGGCCGGGACACCTTCGACGCCAGCCTGGCCTCGCTGCGCCCGCGCGGCGTGCTGGCGCTGTTCGGGCAGTCCTCGGGAGAGGTGGCCCCGGTGGACCCGCAGCGGCTCAACTCCGCCGGTTCGGTGTACCTGACCAGGCCCTCGCTGGCCTACTTCGTGGCCGACCGCGAGGAGCTCCTGGGCCGGTCCGGCGACCTGTTCGCGCTGGTGGGCGAGGGTCGCCTGAACGTGCGGATCGGCGGCCGCTACCCGCTGGCCGACGCCGGGCGCGCCCAGAGCGACCTGGCCTCACGCCGGACCACCGGCAAGCTCCTGCTGGTCTGAGCCGGGCGGCCGCAGGCCGCGCACACGGTGAGGGGGGAGGGAAGGTCGGCCCCTCCCTCCCCCCGCCGGTCCCGCCCGGGCGAGGCGGTTGTGCCCCTGCACGTGGCCGCGCGTCGTGGGAGGTGGCAGGTCCCGCCCGGGCGAGGCGGCTGCCCCGGAACGGACCCGTGCTGGCGCCCCGCCTCCGCTGCGGCGGGGACCCTTCGACACGGTCCCCGCACTGCCCGCCCGCCGTCGGTCGCACCGGCCCGAGGCGGCTGCCCCGGGTCGGCTCCGTGGCGGGTGCGCCCTGACCGCCCGTGCGGCGGGGCCGGTACCCGGACAGGCCCTAGTCCTCCTCGCGCGGCCCGGGCGGTCGGGAGCCGCCGAGGGCCGCCCCGGCCCGCCGGACGTCGTCGCGTGCGTCGGCCACCGCGCGTTCGGCGGCCTCGGCAGCGTCCTCGGCAGCCTGGGCGGAGGAGGACTGGAGGGGATCGGGACCTGTGATCTGCGCGGGGCCGCCCTGAGTCCCCTCGTCCGATCCCTTCTCCGTGGAGGGCTGGGACACGGCGTTTCCGGAGAAGGCATGCGAGACGTTCTTGACCGCCTCGGTGAGCTCACCCGGGATCACCCAGAAGGTGTTGCCATCGCCCTGCGCGAGGCTCGGCAGGGTCTCCAGGTACTTGTAGGCGAGCACCTTGGCGTCGGCGTTGTTGGCGTGCACCGACTGGAACACGCGCTCGATCGCCTTGGCCTCGCCGTCGGCGCGCAGGATGGCCGCCTGCTGGTCGCCCTGGGCCTCCAGGATGGCCTGCTGGCGGGCGCCTTCAGCCTTGAGGATCCGGGACTGGCGCTCACCCTCGGCGTGGAGGATGGCCGCGCGCTTGTCGCGGTCGGCACGCATCTGCTTCTCCATCGCCTCCTTGATGGTGGGCGGCGGGTCGATCGCCTTGATCTCGACCCGGTTGATGCGGATGCCCCACTTGCCGGTGGTCTCGTCCAGGACTCCGCGCAGGCGGGTGTTGATCTCCTCGCGGGAGGTGAGGGTCCTCTCCAGGTCCATGGAGCCGATGACGTTGCGCAGCGTGGTGACGGTGAGCTGGTCGATGGCCTGGATGTAGTTGGCGATCTCGTAGGCGGCGGCTTTGGGCTCGGTGATCTGGTAATAGAGGACGGTGTCGATGTTGACGACCAGGTTGTCCTCGGTGATCACCGGCTGCGGACGCGAGGTGAACACCTGCTCACGCAGGTCGAACTTGGTGTTGACCCGGTCCACGCCCGGGATGATGAAGTTCAGGCCCGGACCGAGCGTACGGGTGTAGCGGCCGAAGCGCTCGATGTTGTACGCCCTGGCCTGCGGGACGATGCGGATCGCCGACAGGGCGACGGCCACGACGACGACCGCGAGGATGATGAGGGCGATGGTGGGTTCCATGTGCTGGCACCTGGCCTAGGTCTGGGACGTGGCTGTTGCGGGGTTCAGGGCAGTGCTTCGCGCGGGTAGACCACGGCCGTGGCCCCGTCGATCTCCATGACGTCGACGCGCGTGCCCACCGGGATGACGAGGTCCTCGTCGATGCAGCGCGCGGACCACTCCTCCCCGGAGAGCTTGATCCTGCCCCGGTCGGCGTCGACCTCCTGGAGGACGACGGCGGAGCGTCCGACGAGCGCCTGGGCGCCGGATCTGGTACCGGTGCCGCCGCGCAGCTGGCGCCGCATGATCGGCCGCACGAGGTAGATCCCGGCCGCGGCGGTGGCGGTGAACCCGATGATCTGCACGGCCACCGGAAGCCCGATGGCGCCGAGGAGGGCGGCGACCAGCGCCGCGACCGCCAGGAGGCCCAGTACGAACGTGAGGGTGAAGACCTCGACGACCCCCAGGCCCACGGCGAGGATGAGCCAGATCAACCAGGCGTCCATGTTCCTGCGGCCCTCCCGTTCATGTTCGGGTATTCCTTACGCTACCCATACGGACCCGGCGAAGCACGCGATCCGGCTCCAGTGTTCCCGGGCCGTGACACACGGACGCGGCCCCCGCTGGCACCCGCTCAGGGCCACCGTGGGCCGCGTCCGCTCCGCCCGTCCTACCGTCCGCCGGAGAACTGGTAGACGAGCTGGTACGTGGGCCGGTTCTGCCACGCGATCGGCCACATGTTGATGCCGCCGACCGCCTGGTGGATCACCGTGTCCGCGCACAGCTGGTCGCCCGGGTCGCAGTGCTCGTCACCGGGGTAGACCTCCCCCGCGGGGGTGTCCGCGGCCTGGGCCAGGGTGTCCAGCAGCACCGTACGGCAGGCGTCCGGGTCGCCGCCACCGCAGTAGGCCTCGCCCAGTCCGCCGTCCACCTCCTGTCCGAGCACCGTGCGCAGGTCCTTGTCCACGTAGGACCACCAGCCGTACTGGAACGCCGAGCCCCGGTGGGGCTGCGCCTGGTTGACGCTTCCGGGCTCGCCCCCTCCGATGGAGCCCGAGGGGGACTCGTCGGTCTGCACGGCCCTGGTGAGCTGGGTGTAGAGGTCCCCGCCCAGGCCCGGCTCGAACTGGGCGTGGACCAGCAGCGGCCACCAGGCGTCCAGCGTGCGGATGGCGTCGGCGTGCGAGTAGTACCCGGCGTCGCGGAAGGGCTCGCGGCGCAGGGAGCCGGACTCGTGCCAGAGCCGCAGCTCCTCCACGACCGCGGCCAGTCCGGGGTCGTCCACGGCCTCGGTGCCGATCACCTCCAGCAGGAGCGGGAGGACCTCCTGGGCGCGCAGGTCGGCGACCCCGGCCTCCATCATCACCCGGGTCAGGCTGGCGGTGGTGAACTCGTGCCCGTCGGCGACCAGCGCGGAGACGCGGCCGTCGAGCAGGTCGCCGCGGTGCACCGACCCGGCGGCCCAGCCGGAGGTGTAGCCCTGGGCGGGCTTGTTGTTCCAGTTGACGATGTAGTCGGGGTTGATCGCCTGCGGGTGGTCCTCCTGCGGGTGGTAGTCGGCGCCGTTGGTGTCGGGGTCCCAGCCGGACCAGCCCGCGTCGGAGTAGGCGTCGACGGGCAGGTTGGGGTTGGTGCCCTCGGTCCGGAGCGGGTTGGCCCCGGAGTTGACGAAGGCGATGTCCTCGTCGTCGACGTAGTGCCAGTTGAAGGCGTAGCCGATGTCCTCGGCCGCGTCCGTGAAGGTCTCCGCCGAGGTGACCTCGCCGGGGTCGTTGAAGCGCTGGAAGCCGATGATGGAGTCGACCTCGCGCATGTAGGTGGAGCGCCGCGTCGTGAACGCCACGGGCTCGCCGTCCACGGTGGCGAAGGAGTGCACCAGGCCGAACTCCGAGCGCAGGGAGGTGAGCGTGTAGCCGCCCGCCGGGGTGCTGTCGGCGATGGTGGGCGACCACTCGTTGGTGACGCTCAGCTCCTCGAAGGGCACGCAGTCGCCGGCGGTGTCCACGTAGGCGCGCGATCCGGTGGTGGGCGCGGACCCGTCGGTCTCGCACAGCTCGACGGCGAAGGTGTCGGTGACGTCCTGGCCCGCCGAGGTGGCGCTCCAGGCGTAGTCGACACCGCGCCCCATCTGAACGTAGAAGCTCACGCCCGCGAAGGACGCGCCGCGCGCGCTGATGCCCGGCCCCTGGAGTTCCTGGAGCATGAGCAGCTGTGGGGAGAAGTAGCCGGTCTGGGGGCCCATCACGGCGACGGGGTTGCCGCTCGCGGTGTGCTCGCCCGAGACGAGCAGCGCGTTGGACATGCCGCGGGGGTCGGTGAAGCCCTCGGGCAGGACACCGTCGTTGAACACGCCCTCCACCGCGGACAGGTCCTCCTCCTCGACCATCCGCTCCAGCTCGTCGCGCTGTTCCCGGGACAGGTCCTCGACCGCGGGCGCCTCGGTCCCCTCCTCGGGTTCCTCCACCGTGCTCGCCAGCGGGGCGGGCTGCTCAGCGGTCTCGCCGCTGAGCGCGGAACCGTGCTCGTCGTGGACGATGTCGTAGGGCTCGACGGAGCCGGGGTCGGGCACGACCTCGCCGACCGGGTCCTCGGGGGTGCCGCTGTAGGGGAACTCGCCCTCGACGCTGACCACGGCCTCGGGGTCGTTCTCCATCCGCCAGG
Source organism: Nocardiopsis synnemataformans DSM 44143 (assembly GCA_000340945.1). Taxonomy (GTDB): domain Bacteria; phylum Actinomycetota; class Actinomycetes; order Streptosporangiales; family Streptosporangiaceae; genus Nocardiopsis; species Nocardiopsis synnemataformans. Next base: position 14,638 of record ANAW01000158.1, read on the forward strand.
CGCGGTACAGCTCGGCGCCCTCCTCGGCTCCGTAGCGGTCCCGGAAGTTGGCGAGCACGACGGCCGCCTGGACCTCGCCGCCGCCACCGCCGCCGAAGATGCCGCCGACCATGGCGGCGATGCCGACGACGTCGGTGGGGGTGAAGGGCTCGATCTCCCCGGCGTTGGTGATGGCGTCCTTGTGCCCGGTCAGGACGTACTCGCCGGGGAAGTCGCGGTTGTCGTCGGCCTCCTCGATGTAGGCGTTGACGCCCTCCAGGTAGGCGTCGACGTCGGCGAGGGCCTGCTCACCGCGCTCTCCGCTGTCGGCGACCCGGTCGATCTGCGCCTGCTTGTCCTCCTCGGTGTAGGGGGCGCTGCGCCACAGGTCCTGTTCCAGCCCGCGGTTACCCTCGGCGCCCCCGGCGAAGGAGGTGAGCTCGCCGCGGCCGACCCGGCGCAGCACGTCCATGAGGAAGAGGCGGTCCTCGGCGGCGGCGTACCCGGCGCCGAACATGGTGCCCTCGCGGGTGGTGCCCTCGACGTGCGGGATGCCGTGGTCGGCGTCGCGGGTGATGGTGACGTCGTCGCGCGGCTGGTACCGGCGCCCCACGTCGTCGGGGTCGACCCCGAAACCGGCGTCGAGGAAGAAGTCGTCCAGACCCTCCTCGGTGAGGCCGTCGTAGTGGTGGACGAGGTTGTCGTACATGTCCAGCTGGCTGGAGGCGTGCTGCGGCCGGGTGCCGAAGACCTGGTGGCCGAGGATCTCGACGAGCGTGGCGCTGCCGTTCTGGCCGGGGGGAAGGATGTCGTGGCATCCCCCGGGGGCGCAGTAGTCGGGTTCCGGTTCGGCGAGGGCCTGGGGGGCTGCGGGCAGGGCGGCGACCGTGGCCGCGGCCACCGCGAGGGCGGTACCCGAGGCGCCGGCGCGTAGCCGTCGTCTGAGCGAGGGGAACAAGAGCTGTCACCACCTGGGGTGCGGGCGATGGGTGAGCGCATGCTACGCACGGGTAGGGAAATCGCGAAAGAGTTTCACGTTTTGACGGACGAGGAGGACCCCGTACCAGAAAACCGGCGGGTTTGGAGTGACCCACGCCACAAGCAGCCCGGATCCCGGAGCGCGGACGGGAGAAGGCCCAGCACGGGAGCCGGGGCGTGGCCACATCCGGCCACGGTCTTCGGTCGGAGCCCTCGGGGCCACCGGGGCCACCGGCATGGCTGGAGCGGCTCTGGAGGCGGGGCGGTACGGCTGGAACGGGTCCGGGAACGGGCCAGCACGGCTGGAACGGGTTCGGGGACGGGGCAGCACAGTTGGAACGGGCATGGAGGCGAGGCGGTACGGCCAGGACGGACCTGAGGACGGGACGGCGCGGCTGGACCGGGTCCGGGAACGGAACGGCACAGCTGGGACGGGTGTGCGGGCGTGGAGACGGGTTGGTACCGGTACCGGTATCGGGGAAGTGGTTCTCGGTCTCCCCGCCCTTTGACACAATCGCGGCATGAGCGAGTACCCCAATTCCCGCCCGGGGGAACCGTGGTGGCACGAGCCCCACGGTGAGACCCCGGGCTGGGGCCTTCCCCCGCAGCAGCACGGCGGGGCCCTGGAGCCCTACGGCTCCCCCACCGGGGGCTACCAGCCCGCCGTCCCTCCGCCCCAGCCCGAGGGCGACGTCCCCCTCGGCACCATCGGCGAGATCGCGTTCTCCCAGCACACCGTGATGACCCCCGTCGGGCGCTTCCCGATCAGGGGAACGGTGTGGACGGTGAACGACATGAGCCGCACCGACCGGAGCACGCCCACCTGGGCGGTCATCGTGGCCATCCTGGTCTTCTGGTGGACCTGTCTGCTCGGACTGCTCTTCCTCCTCGTCAAGGAGCAGCGGACCACCGGGCACGTGCAGGTCACCGTCCAGGGGCACGACAAGCACTACAGCACGACGATCATGGTGACCCACCCGGGCATGGTGGGCCAGATCCACCAGCAGGTGAACTACGCGCGCAACCTGACCTGAGCCGGGCCCTCACCCGGCGTCGCCCCGGGACCGGCCGACCGCCGGTTCCGGGGGACCACCGGTTCCGGGGGACGGCGCCCGCGACTCCCGGGAAGCTCCCCCGGGTGACGGCCTCCCTGCCCGAGGCGCTCCCGACCGCGCCCACAGTGTTCACCGACACTCGCGGCGCGCGCTACCGGGCCACCGCCGCGGCCACGGCCAGGGCGCCCAGGTGGACCGCGCGGGCGAGGCGGACCGCGCGGCGGATGTCGTCGACCCCGGCCCGGGGCCCGTCTCCCATGGCGGGGCGGCGCTCCTCGCGCCCCTCGTAGACGTTCGCGCCGCCCAGGGTCCTGCCGAGCGCGCCCGCGAACGCGGCCTCACACTGCCCGGCGTTCGGGCTGGGGTGCCGGTCGCCGTCGCGCCGCCACACGCGCCACGCCCCGCGCACATCGCCGCCGACCACGGGCGCGGCCAGGACCGCCAGTGCCGCGGTCAGCCGGGCCGGGCCCCACCCGGCGAGGTCGTCCAGCCGCGCCGAGGCGGAACCGAACCGTTCGTAGCGCTCGTCGCGGTGGCCGACCATGGCGTCGAGGGTGTTGACGGCGCGGAAGCCCGCCAAGCCCGCCACCCCGCCCAGGGCTCCCCAGACCAGGGGGCCGACCACGGCGTCGGAGGTGTTCTCGGCGACCGACTCGACCACCGCCCGGGCGACTCCCGCCTCGTCGAGCCGGGAGGGGTCCCTGCCGCACAGGTTCGGCAGGAGTTCCCGCGCCCGCGCGAGGTCGCCGTCCTCCAGGGCCCCGGCTATCCGCTCGGCCTCCCGGCACAGCATGCTGCCGCCGAGCACGGCCCACGTCGTGGCCGCCGTCGCCGCGCCGCTCCGCACCACGGAGCCGACGGCCACCACGGGAAGCACGGCCCCGGCCGCGAACAGAGCCCCGCGCGCCCGCGAGTCCCCGTAGACGCGCCGCTCCCACCATCCCGCGGCACGCCCGTACAGGGCGACCGGATGCCCCCTACGCGGGTCGGGCACCGCCTTGTCGAGCAGGAAACCCGCCACCAGTCCCAGAGATCGCACCCGACCACGGTAGCCGCGTCAAGGAACTCCCCCGCAACTCCCAAACCATGGCAAACCATGTTTGTCCCTCTGAGTAATAACCCATACACAAAGAGCAATAACCAGCTGACCGTAAGGAGCCCCCGCATGCTGGCCGCGCTGGCCGTACTGCTGGTCTCCGCAGGTCAGTGGTGGATGTTCTGACCCTCTGTCCCACCTTGGACGTCGGGACTTCGCGAAACGCCCGGAGTACAGCACCGCACCAGGAGTTAATCACCGGTAACGTGGTGCGGGAGGCCCATAGCGACCGATTTGGTGGAGCGCGCGTGGTAACGAGAGGCAACTACGAATCACCGTAGTTGATGAGGCTTTGCCCGCCTGTGGGCGACATCGGACGAATACCCTAGAATGTCTGCCCGGGACGCCACCGGCACCACGACACGGGTCCTCCCGACCGTAGGTCCGCCGACCGGCCCCCGCCCCGCCTCCGGCGCGCAGCACCCTCCCGCAACCACGGGTCACAGCGTGATCAAGACCTGTCATGGCGGGCGACAATTGAATCGAGCACCCGTAGCTCAGTGGATAGAGCACCGGACTTCTAATCCGATGGTCGCAGGTTCGAATCCTGCCGGGTGCGCCACAAAACCCCAGGTCAGACGGGGTGCGCGAGGACCTCGAAGGAGGTCCTCGTCGCGTTCGGGGCCCCGACATCCTCCATGTGTGCTCCTCAGTGCGAGCTCCAGTACAGGTGGGGCTCGACCTCGCGGAGCACTTTGCCCTCCCGTGACCCTGTGGGCCCGGGCCGGGGCGGCCCCGCGTCCGCCCACCAACGCCCCACAGCCGCCCTGACGCCCCCGCGTAGGCACCTGCAGGCCTGGGCATACCCTGTCGCCCAACAGGCCGCATTCGGCCGATTCCACCGAAAACCCTTACCACGCAGCGCTTCAGGCACCACAATCGGTGCCATGGGCAAGGCCAAACAGGAACGGGACAACGTCGCCAACACCGCGAGCGGGGACATCTCCAATGGCACTGTGATCCGAAGGCGCACGTCCACCTGGCACACCACACAGGGCGGTGAACACATACCCCTGCGGGATCCAGTCGTGTCCCCGTTCGGCTGCTTCGTGCTGCTGACGCCACTGGTGACGGCGCAACACCCCGACCGTGGCATGGTCCAACGTCAGCATGCGGCGGCTCGCCGCGCTCTTGGGTGCAAGCTCCACCAACCCGCCCCGGCCCGTCTGGAGCTGCCGGGCGATGCGCACCGTGCCCCGGGCCAGGTCGAGGTCCTCCCACCGCACACCCACCACCTCGCCCCGCCGCAGCCCGGTCATCACCAGCAGGTGGAACAACGCATACAGCCGGTGGTCGGACACGAAGTCCAGGAAAGCGCGGGTCTGCTCGACCGTCCACACCGCCACCGCCGGCCGCATCCGGCTATGGGTCCACTCGGCCACCGCCTGGTCGGTCCACACCACCGGCCGCGTACCCACCCCCGACTCCAACCGCAGGCCTCGAGCGGGGTTGGAGGGCAGCAACCGCTCACGCACCGCGGTGTTCAACGCCGCCCGCAACGTGGCGCGGATCCGCTGCACCGTCGCCGGGGAAAGCCGATCCCCCATCGATGTGGTACGGCACGAGATCGCATCGAACGCCTCCTGCACCTGGGCAGGTGTCAACTCCTCCAACAGCACTGCGCCCAGCGAGGGCTTGAGGTAGCGGTCGATGTGCTCGCCGTAGCCGACTCTGGTGCGCGGCCGCAACCGGGGCCGAGTGTCCAACCAGTGCTGGAGCCACTCCCCTACCGTCCACACCACCGGGCCTGACGGATCTGTCTCCACGCTCTGGGCCCTGCGCAGCGCCGCGCGCGCTGCCTCCCGGGAAGCGAACCCACCACGACGCACCCGGCATCGCCGACCCGGAACATGCTCCAACTCGGCCGAGAAGTACCAGCTCCCATGCCCGCGAGAACGCAACCGCGGACAACTGCTCCCGACCTTCCTCGAGGTACCAGGCAAACGACACCCACACCGCTTGAACACCGAACCAGACCCGGACACGACCACCACCTCCGAGCCCCTCAGCGGGTTCCCATGAGGTTGGGCGCTACACGCTCAGGACCTCAATACCTCCCGCCGAGACGATCTACACCTGGCGGCGCCAGAACCGTATCGACCAAGAGCTCATTTCATGCGGTGAGTTCGCGGTAGCGGACCACTGTACAAGCGATATCGGCGAAGGCCAGGAACAGTCAGCTGGTAGCGGCTGTGCGGGCGGCGGCATCCGGCGTGCCAGACCATCGTGCGCCCCGACCGGCACCCTGCTCAGGCCCGACGGGCGGCCCGGGGAACGATGTGGCCCCTGCGGTGGGCCACGCGCAGCAGATACACCGTGACCGCGCCGCAGAACAGCACCGCCAAGATACTGCCCTCGGGGCCGAAGGCACCCCCACCGATCATGGTGAGCCCCCTCGTCTCCCCGAGCAACAGCCCGGCGAACGCGCCCTCACTGCCGGAGACGGCGGTGCCGAAAATCCCGCCCTGCGCCGCGTTCCAGCCGATGTGAATGCCGATCGGCAGGCCCA
>ANAW01000158.1:20259-95098 GCA_000340945.1 Nocardiopsis synnemataformans DSM 44143
CCGAGCATGAGACCGGCCTCCAGAGCGATGGCCAACCCGCCCCACAGTGTCGCGTTCGGGTTCATCATGTGCGCTCCGCCGAAGAGCACGGAGCTGACGGCGAGCGCGCCCCAGGTCCCGGTGGTCTCCTCCAGGAAGCGGAAGATCACTCCGCGGAACAGCAGCTCCTCCGCGACACCGACCGCGCACATCAGTCCGAACACGGCGAGAAAGGCCTCGAACGACCCCCAGCCGAGGATCCGGTAGCCCCCGAAGACGGTGATGGCCGCGATGGTCGCGGTGAACAGGCCGATCCCGGCCGCTGTCCCCCACCCGATCCCGGCCGCCCCCTCTCGGGAGAGTTCGAGCGGCTCCCTCCTGTCGACCCGGCGGATCACGATCCGGTAGGCCCACAGACCGAAGGCCGACATCGCGACGCCGAGGGGCAGGGCCCACACCGACGTGCCCGCCGCGCCCGTCACAGTCGGGAGGAGCGCGGCCAGGGCGCCGACGAGGAGTAGGACGAGTACCAGGCGCAAGGCCCTTCGCAGGATCCTGCGAGGGGTGGACACGGGTGCGATGTCATGGGACATGTCGGGATCACTTCCAAAAACGTGGGGGCGCGGGGGCGCTCTGACCTGCCCCCAAGGCTAGGGAAGAGGACCCGCCGGCCACATCACCCGCGCGAGCGCGCTTCGGTAGCTCTCCAGGGGGATTCGGCCCTCAGCCCTGCCGCACCAGTCCCGAGCGGTAGGCGAACACGACGGCCTGGACCCGGTCGCGCAGTCGAAGTTTGGTGAGGATCCGCGACACGTGGGTCTTGACGGTCTCATGCGCGATCGTCATCCGCTCGGCGATCTCCCCGTTGGACAGTCCCTCCGCCATGAGGAGCAGCACCTCGTGCTCGCGCTCGGTGAGCGGCTCGTGGCGCACCACGGGAGGGGCGGGGTCGGCGGGGCGGATCCGCAGGGCGTATTCGCCGATGAGCCGCCGGGTCACCGAGGGTGCCAGTAGGGCCTCGCCCTTGGCGACCGTGCGCACGCCCGCGATCAGCTCGGGCAACGGGGCGCCCTTCAGAAGGAACCCGCTCGCGCCGGCCCGCAGCGCCTCGTAGACGTATTCGTCCAGGTTGAAGGTCGTCACCATCAGAACCCGTACCGGGTGGGGGTCCGGCGGCTCCGCCAGAGCGGTGGTCACCTCGATACCGCTCATGTGGGGCATGTGGATGTCCATCACCGCGACGTCGGGGCGTAGGTCCCGGATGACGCTCATCGCCTCGGCCCCATCGCGGGCCTGCCCCACCACGACCATGTCCGGTTGGGCGTCGAGCACCGCGGCGTACCCGGCGCGCACCAGATCGTCGTCCTCGCAGACCACGACGCGTATGTGCGAACCGTTCACGTCTTCCCCCTGGGGATGCCGGCGTACACGGTGAAGCCCCCGTCATCGGAGGGACCTGCGCGCAGCTCCCCGCCGAGGGCGCCGACCCTCTCCCGCAGGCCCGTCAGGCCGCGCCCGGCACCGGGTCGGAGCCGGGGCGAGCCGGCCCCGTCGGCCGTGGAGGTGCCGTTCCCGGTGGTGATTCGGGCGCCGACCACCTCGTCCCCGTGGTCGATGCGGACGACGACGTGTCCGCCGGGCGCGTGCTTGAGCGCGTTCGTGACGGACTCCTGCACGACGCGGTACAGGGCTTCCTCCTCCTGGGGGCGCATCAGTCGGGGCTCGCCGTCCTCGACCAGTTCCACGCTCTGCCCAGCGTTGCGGGAGCGCTCGATGAGGCTGGCGAGTTCGCTGAGCGAGGGACCGGTTCGGTCCTCGCGTCCGTCCAGGACGCCGAGCAGGTGTCTGAGGTCGTCCAAGGCGCGCCGACCGGTCTCTCCGATACTGGTCAGGGTGGTTCCCACTCGGCCGGGCCGCTCCAGCAGATAACCCGCCGTGTCAGCCTGCACCACCATCGAGGTGACGTGGTGGGTGACGACGTCGTGCAGGTCGCGGGCGAGACGGGCGCGTTCGGCGGCAGCGGCGTCCGCCTCCGCGCGGCGGCGTCGCTCCTCGGCGTCCAGGGCGCGGGCGCGCACCCACCCGCCGAGGGCGCAGAACGCGGCCAGGGCGAGGCCGAAGGAGAAATAGTCGGCCACGGTGGCACGGGAGCCCGCGAGGTGCAGGGAGTAGCAGACGAGCGCGTAGGTGGTGATCGCCCCCGCGACCACCGGCGCGGGACGGCGCGGCGGGTGTGTACCGACGGTGTACAGGGCCACGATCAGTGCAAGGGAGGCGAAAACGTTGGGGTAGCGCAGCAGTTGGAATGCTGTGAACGCGGCGGCGACCACGGTCAGGCAGGTGACGGGGAACCGACGCCGCAGGGCGAGAGGCGCAGCCTGGGCACCGACGAGGACCAGGCCCAGGCCGTCCAAGGGCCGGCCGTCCGGCAGCTCCGCGAGGTCGACTCCCTGCTGAGCGATTCCTGGGACGAAGGAAAGGGCCACGAGGGCCGCGGGGAGCAGGGCGTCGGTGGCTCCCGCTCTTCGCATGGGGCGGAGCATGCGCTCCGCCCACGCTGTTGTCTCGAACACCCGAGCAGACTATCCCGCGCCGCCGCGGTGGCGGACGGAGCGCGTCGCTCAGTGGTCGCGAACCGGTGCCGGGCGGCGGCCGCGCACTGTGGGACCCGCTGCCCCGGTCCAGGCACCGCCCCCCAGCCGGAGACGGACAGGCCCGGGACCGGGAAGTGCCTCGTGCCGGATGTGATGAAGGCTCCGGTGAGTTCCGCGTTGTTCGGAGTCGGGTTCCTGGGCACCGAGACCACGTGACCTCCAAGAGGCAGCATGGGGCAGCGTGGATACCCGGCTGAGTTCCGGCACAGGGTTCTGCCCCTGGCCGGAGACCGTACTCGGGCTGTCGGAGCTACGGATTAGCTTCTCCACGCAACCGATTCCCCTCTGCATGAAGGGCCCGAGCATGGAGTTCCACGTCCCAGGACGTCCCGAGGACCTGCCCCCGTTCGACACCCTCTGGGCCCGGGCCGCCGCGCTGGCCGTCCTGGAGGCGGGCGGCAGCGAGAACCAGCACAGCTACGCCGACGCGGTCGTGCACCACGACGACGGGGCGGCAACGAGTGGCGGCTCGCTCGGATCGAGGGCGGACGCGGGGTGCTCGTCGGTGCCGACCACGAGTGCGACGATCACATGGACGTCGAGGGCTGCGACCCCTACGCCGGCCCCGGCTGGCTGCCTTGGTCCTGGTTCACCGCGTTGGAGAACGACCGTGAACAGGGATTCGCTTACTGGTGGGACGGGGCCGCTTGGAGCCGCACCGACTACCCGGACCTCACCGACAACGACGGCCTGAACCTGCTGTTGCCCCACGTGTCCACTGCGGAGAAGGCGGTCAAGAAGGTTCTGGACTCTCTCGACCTGCGCTCTTCCGCGGACGAGTGGGAAGATAGGGTCCCCCCTCGTGCACCGGGTGCTGGAACTGGCCAAGAGCGGTATCGCCACCGAGGAAGAGTGGCGCGAGGACCTGGACGCGGTCCTGACCTTCGCCGCACATCAGGGCTCGCAGTACGTGAGCCGTGGGAAGGACGAGTTCGACGTGGTTCTCGCTCTGACGGTGGCACGGGCGACCGGCCTGGTCAAGGGCTCCACGGCCGAGGCCAAGCCCGCCGGAAACGGTCGTCCCGAAGGCTGGGTCCCGCGCTTGGGACAGACCCGAACCGAACGCTCCAGGCGCGCGCCCTGAAGCAAACGAGCGGTCGCTCCGAGAACCTCGCGAGGTGCCATCGGACGCTCCCGAGGGCCGGTGTGTGCTCCGTTCGTGCTCCGCAGTTCCGTACTGGTACGGCAGCAGGCGGCATCCCTTGGCACGAAACGACAGCGATGACCGGATGGATTGGGACGAAACGACACACCGTGGCACACAGAAACACGAAAGCACCGGACTTCTGATCCGATGGTCGCAGGTTCGAATCCTGCCGGGTGCGCCACAAAACCCCAGTTCAGACGGGGCGCGCGAGTCGAACAGGCGAGGCGCCGGGTCTGGATCGGGGCCTGACATCCTCCGTGTGTGCTCCCCAGTGCAGGGTTCAGTACAGGTGGAGGCCCACCTCGCGGAGCACTTTGCCGCTCCGTGATCCTGGGGGCGCGCCGCGTGTCCACCCACCAACGCCCCACAGCCGCCCTGACACCGCCGCGTGGGCACCGCTGGGCTCGGGAAACGCCCTGCCATCCCACAGGCCGTATATGGCCGTTTCAGCCGGAATCCCTTACCCCGAAGGGATTCGTGCACCACAATCAGATGGCATGAACAGGGCGCGAGGGAAGAACAAGGCGACGTCGTGAACACCGTCAATGGAGACGTCTACGGGGCACCGTATCGTTCCTGCCCGCCGGTCGATCGTACAAGCCGGTTCCCCAGCGGTCCTTCCCCAAGCCAGGCATGTTCGCCCTACAGGGGCAGGAACTCCTGGAGGCGACGAGGGATCTTCCCAATCAGCGCGACCCCACCCTCTTCGCACATGACCGCACACAGACGATGAAGAAGGAGGTACCCGACTGTGCTCGACTACGAGTATCGCGAGTTCATCGCGATGGATCGGCCATTGGATCCCCAGCAGCTAGCCGGGCTTCGGGCATGGGGCCCTCCCGACTTCCGAGTGACCGCCACCAGCCTGGTCCACGAGTACCACGGAACTGGTTCGTACCGTCCTTCCGAACATCTCCTACGCGAGCACTTCGACGCGCACCTCGAGGTCACCGGCGAAGGGTCCCACCGCCTCATGGTCGCGTTCCCCCGATCAGTGCTTCGAGCGGCCATCGACGGGCGCTATCTCCTCAACGGGGCCTACCGCGTATGGATGACGCGGAACAGGCTGATCCTCGACCTACCGTCCGACGGAGAACCAAGCGGTACCCGATGGGACCCTGGAGACCGGCTGGCGCGCATGGCCGCCGTCCGGTCTGAGGTCCTGGCGGGTGACATGCGGCTGTTCTACCTGGGATGGCTGTCGGGAGTCCAGGAGGGCTACGTGCTGGCCGATGATGTGGAGCCTCCCGTCCCCCCGGGGCTTGGCGAACTCAGCGGCGCACTCCGGGAGATCACGCAGTTCCTCCGTATCGATGGCGACATGATTGCCGCCGCAGCACAGGCCAGCCCTCGGACCAGGCCCGCTTCCCCCGTTGACCTCCCGGCATGGATTGGATCGCTTCCCTGTGAGGAGAAGGATGCTCTTCTCGCACAGGTCATGAGCGGCCACGGAGATCTGGTCAGGGCAGAACTCCAGGACCGCTACCGTTCACACTGGCCGGGATCCGCAAGAGCGGATGAAGGGAGGCGAGCCGTGGCGGAACTGTGGACAAGCGCCGAGTTCCGCAGGAGGCGGCCCCGTGGACCTGAGGAGGAGTGACCGCGAACGCGGATCACGGCCAATCGGGCCCCATCCCTGAAACCTGGTCGAACCTGATCCGAGTGACCATGGCGCGAAGCCACTTACGGCTCCAGCACGGCAAACCCCCTGCACGACGTGCCTCTCACCCGGAGATTTCCTCGGTGGCTCAGCCAGGGGACCTTTGATCCGATCGGTTACCGGTCCCGAGCGCGAGGAAACCCCAGGACAGTAGGAATGAACCCGTGCGCTGGCCTGGGGCCGGGGGCGCCGTGTGGCTCCCGGTGTGCTCGGCGGTTCAGCTACCCGACCGGAGTCGAGGTGCCGCGTAGTAGTGCGGCGATGGCCTCGGCCGCCGCTTTGGCCACGTCCGGGAACACCGACTGGTAGGTGTCCTGGGTGAAGTGCGTGGTCGCGTGCCCAGCTCGCTGGACACGACCTTCACGTCCGTTCCCGCAGCCAACGCCAGCGAAGCGGCCCCGTGACGGAGCCCGTGCAACGTGATCGGCGATGGGATCCCCTACCCAACGGACGTGGGCTGCACCATCCGTTCCCCGGCGACGAGTGGCACTTCGAAGGCAGGACTGATCATGCTCCGGGAGAGGACATGCGACCTCGCCTGGGAGCTGCGCGGCCTCCTGGAGGCGGATCGCTGGGATGATCCAAGGTGATCGACCACTCGCATCCACCATGTACAGTCCATCCCCACCAACACCCTGTTGGCGCAGCCGAGTTGGAAAGGGCCTATCTTCTCGGGTATGGATCATCAGGGAGAGTTTCGTCGGGCAGCGCTTGAGTTGGACATCCCGGACGACGAGATCAACAGGTTCAGCCAGCACCTTCGTTTGTCGATCGGACTGTCCGCGCGTGGCGATGGTCCTCCGGTCGGGCACATCGGTGGGTTGCCCCGGCTGCCGGTGGGCATGAATTGGCCGTCCGCCGGGGACATTCCTTTGCCGTTGCTCCTCTCCGTCGATTGCGGGGCGCTGCCGAGGGTCGACGGCTTCGACCTACCGGCAAACGGGACGCTGCTCTTCTTCGTTCACAAAGAGATGGACTGCGACGGACCGCGGGCCGATCCGGGACAGTACGCACGAGTCGTGTACGTGCCGGACGGCACCGAAACCGCGGTCGCGGAACCCCCCGACTCCGCGTGTGTCGACGAGCGGATCGACGTCTGCGTCGACGGGCTCAGAGCCGCTCTCCCCCTTTGGCTCGAGGAGGGCGACGAGGACGAGGAGGGCTGGCACGAGTTCTGGGAGGATTTCGAGTGGGAGGACATGTCGCCCTTCCAGCAGCAGTTGGCCCGGTACATGGAGCGTGAACTGCCGCACCTGGACGAGCTTCGGTCTCTGGCCTACGGCCTCTGGTCGTCCGGCGCCTACTACGTCATCGGCGGGTACGCCGATGACGATGCGACGGTCAGCAGCTTCACGGCGAAGACCCTCGCTGAGGGAGAGTGGTTTTCCTATCTGGACGAGGACGCGCTCCGGCTGGCGAGCGAGTGGATACCGCTCGCCAATGAAGGAGGGGTCTACGAGGAGTACTACACGAAATTCATGATCCGCCACGACGACCTGGCCGCCGCTCGGTGGGACAAGGCGCTGACCGTGACCGTTTTCGAGGCCCCGTGACCAGGTTCGGCGCACCTCTACCCCGGAGGGCTGGCGAAGACTGTCCGCAAAGGCGGTCCAGGCGTCCGCGCCAATGGTCACGACCGGGCCGGTAGGGTCCTTGCTGTCGCAGACGGGAACGGTGGGGCAGGCGTCGCCCCTGCCTCTGGCCTGGGGAAGTCGGGCTGACAACGTGGTGAAGCCCCTGATAGACGGGTTTTCGACCAAGAGAACCGTCTCGACCAGAGGCTTCACGTGCTTGTCCGCCCGGCGGGCGTCGACGTGTCCAGTCCTGCCCTGCGCTTCCTCACCCAGCAGTTGCGGCGGTACCGCCGCAGGATCGGCTCACGCCGGCGACGTCTGAGCGCTGGCCGCCAGGCCCTGCTCACACCCGCCCATCTGCGAATGGGCCACACGTATGCCCAATGTGCGGCAGGGTTCGGTGCAGGAACCACGACGGCCTACCGCTACGTCACCGAGGCCGTCAAACTCCTGGCCGCCCTCGCCCCCAGCCTGGCCGACGCGGTGCGGACCGTATCGGTGAAGGCTTTCGTGATCCTGGACGGCACGCTCCCGCCGATCGACCGCATCGCCGCGGACCGCCCGTTCTACTCCGGCAAACACAAGAAACACGGAATGAACGTGCAGGTCACCGCAGACCCTTTCGGTCGGCTGCTGTGGGCGTCTCGTTCCGGGACGGCCTGGATGTCGATCGAGCCCCCTGACGCCGCCTGAAGGACCTCGGAGCCTCGCCGTTCGGTGCTTGCCGCTTTCACGTGTCCTTCGGCGGCTCCTACAAGCCGCCCAGCCGCTTGTTCATCGTGTCAAGTGTCGGCCAAGGGGGACCGTCGTGCAGCGCGCGCAGGAGTTCCTCTCCGAACAGCCTCCCCTTCGGAAACTCGTCGCCGCGATCCCAACGCCACGCTGCGACCATCGCGAGGACGAGCTGTCGGCACTCGTCCAGCAGCCCTTGGTCGGTGTTCGGGTAGTGCTCGCAGACCGCCTCGGGAACATGGGCGAGGTCGAACTCGACGGGTCCACGGCAGCACGTCTCGAGGTCGATGAACAACGGGCCGTTCTTCGTGCTGAGCACATTGCCCGGATGTGGCTCGCCGTGGAGCAGCTGCTCCACGGCACCGCGCTCCTCGATCGCCCGTCGCAGGCCTGCCAGTCTGCCGCCGAGGAAGACGCGGTCCGTGTCGGCCAGCTCCGGCGAGCGGTCCGGGTCGGCGACGATTCCTTCCGCCTCCGTGATCCGGTCCGTGAACCGTGGACTCGGCACATCGACCTTACGCATGCCGACGTGCAGCAGTTCCAGAGCCCTGGCGCAGTCGACCGGTGATAGGGGATGTGTCACGGGCTCGTAGTAGGTCCACAGCGTCACCGTGAAGCCATCGCGCGTGTACACACACGGGTCCACCCGAGGCTCCAAAGGACACACCGGGCTTCCGACCGCGACGAGCCGCTGAGCGAGCTCGACTTCGAACTGTGCGACCTCCTGTCCCACAGGGGCGACCCGGGCGAAGACGTCGCATGGCGTCAGCCGCAGTGCCAGCTTGTTCGAGTTGTGGAGCACGATCGCTCCGTTGGCTGACAGGCCGAGCGATGCGGCGACCGAAGTCGCGGCCGCCATCGCACGAGTAACGTCGGACATCTCCATTCTCAGATCTTCGCGCACTGGCCGTCGGTAGTCTCCCCGATTTCCGCGACAGGCACGGGTCGGCTTGTGACCCCTGCGGCCCCGGGCCCGTGCGGCCCGACGTGCCCACCAGCGCCCCAACACGCGCCATCCGCCCGTCCGCCGTCCGTCCGCCGTCCGTCCCCCGCGTACCGCACGCCCTCCAGGACGCATCGGTCACTATGCTCTTGGCCGGGAGCGAGGAGTGACCGAGCTGTGGTGACGACACGTCGTCGTGAGCCTCTACCACGGACCCAGACACTTCCCCGGCCCCAGATCGTCTCCTCGGTCCTGTAGGGCCGGACCCTGTTCCACCCGATCAGTCACCGGCTTCTGCCCTGCACAGCCACACCGGGGAGATACGAGCCACGACGGACTTCGGTGGCTGTCCGTGGCGGGCCCTCCGCCGATTCCGGACACCCACCGGATCCCGACCTCCGGACTGTCAGGAACCGCCTGACCCCACACGCACTGGAAAGGCCTCCGCCCTTGCCGACCCTCTTCTCCAAGATCATCTCCGGCGACCTCCCCGGACACTTCGTGTGGAAGGACCCCGAGGTCGTGGCGTTCCTGTCCATCGCCCCGATCCGGCCAGGTCACACCCTGGTCGTCCCCCGAGCGGAGGTCGACCACTGGACCGATGCCGACCCCGCCCTCCTGACCAGGTGCATGGAAGTGGCCCAGGCCATCGGCCAGGGCGTTCGCACCGCGTGGAACGCGCCCCGAGCCGGGCTGCTCGTCGCGGGCTTCGAGGTCGCGCACATGCACGTCCACGTGGCCCCCGTCTGGGACATGTCCGACTTCGACATCAGTGGTGTGGAGACGGAGAAGGACCCGAGCTCCCTCGAACGCTCGGCCGAGCAGCTGCGTACCGCCCTTCGGGAACTGGGATTCGACCACGCCGTTCCCCCTGGGGGCTGACGCCCCTCTCGGCGCGGTGAAGCTCCCCCACGCTTCTCACCGAACCGCCGGAGCGCAACGCGACCAGGGGACCTTTGGCCCGATCGGCTGCCGATCCTGAGCGCGAGGAAGCCCCAGGCCAGTCGGGGCGAGCCCGTGGGCTGGCATGGAGATCGCGGCCCTGTTGGGGGTGAGCGCCTCGCACCGCGCCGTGGCCGGATCTCCCGTCCGGCACGGAGAACTACTCGTCGTCATGAGGCGTGTAGAGCATGATCCAGTGGTCCCGCTCGGGGTCGTGGAGCACCTCGATCTCGAAGCGGGCCCATCCGTGGGCCGGGTGGTGCATCTGTTTGACGGCGGATCTCGAAACGCTGACCTCCCCCTCCTCCCAGTGGTCGCGGAAGCTCTGGCTGGTCGCGGCGAGCTCGGCGAGCAGGGAGCGAAGGTAGGCGTCGTCGGGGTACCGGCTCAGTGCCATACGGAGTTCAGCGGCCGCGACCCGCAGGAACCGCTCCGACCCCTCGCTTCCGAGCAGGTGCGCGAGCACGTCGGTCGTGAAGGCCTGGTAGGCGATGTTGCGCCCGAACGGTCCCTCGCCGGTCAGGGACCCGAGCAACTCCTGCGCGGCCTTGTTACGCGCGAGGAGGTCGAGCCGCCCGTCATGCACGGTGACCGGCATCGTGTCGTCCAGGCCCCGCAGCAGACGCAGCAACCCGGGTCGGATGACGGAGGCGGGAGAGGCCGGTTCCGGCGGGGGCTCACCACCCAGCCGGAAGAGGTGGTCGCGTTCGGCGTCCGAGAGCCCGAACGCCTGTGCTAGCGAGGTGAGGATCCCGCGCGAGGGGCGGGGCGCCCTGCCCTGTTCGAGGCGTGTGTAGTACTCCACTGAGATACCCGCGATGTCGGAGACCTCCTGGCGGCGAAGCCCCGGGACCCGCCGACGGGACACCCGCACACCGCCCTGCGGATCGGGAGGGCTCATCGCGGCCCTGCGCCGCCTCAGGTACTCCCCGAACTCGGTCCGATCGCTGCTCGACATACCCCCCATTGTCCCCATCCCCGGGCCCTGTGTCGGCGGGTGCAGCGTGGTCCTGCCAGTACCGGTCTCGACGTGGTCTTCCTCCCCCCACTGGGCGTCCCGGATCATCGGTGGAAGCCCCGTTTCGGGCCCTTCGGGCCCTTCGGGCTCCCCGGGCCCTTCGGTGAGCCCTTGCTGTCATGGGACGCCTGGACCGGATCTCCACACACAGCCGGATCCTCACGCACGGAACACACAGAACGCGACGATGGGAAACCCTCATGAGTGACCAGAAGATGACACCCGCCACCCGCGCCGGGCTCGACGTCGCCCAGGAGTTCATCCGCGCCGTCGAGGCCAAGGACATCGAGGCCGTGGCCCGAACCCTGGCCGACGACGCACGGCAGTTGTTCATGCACGCCCGAGGCGCCACGACCCCCGACGGCGTCGCGGACATCATCGCGGGCCGCAGGCGGGGCGTCTGCGTCGCGGACGTGAAGGGCAGGAGTGAGATTCTCGCTTACACGAACGCCCTGTTCGACAAGTTCACGCCGCTGCTCTGGCGCGACCACGCATGGCGCGTCTCACCCGACGGCGGCGAGCTCTTCTTCCACGGCGTCGGCGACATGGTCGTCGCGCGCACGGGCCAGCCCTACCGCAACACCTATGTGACGCGGTTCGACATCGAGGACGGCCGGATCGTTCTCATGGCCGAGTACGGGAACGCGCTCATGTACGCCGGTCTGGGCGTCCGCCCGAACGGGGCCGAGTTCCGGGCCCTGCTGCGCGCGGTCGGACGCATGCTCTCGCCACGGCTTTCCGCCCGGTCGGGCCGATGACCCTCTCGCCCCGCCCCGCACGGGCAGGGCGCACATCCCCTGTCCGTGCGGGCTGGCCTGTGGGTAGGAGCAGCCCGACTCCCGGGAGAGGCGCGGCCTCCCGGCCGGGAGGAAGGCGGTGCCCGCAACCCTGAACCGGCTCAGCGGCACTGCGCGTCGATGTACTGCCGGAAGTCCGGAAACTCCTCCCGGGCCCGCCTGAGGACCTCCTCCGGGTCGCGGCGGGCCTCGGGAGCGTGCCGCCGGGCGACCTCCACGGCGTCGGGGTCGGGCTCACACGGCTCCTCGCTCCACCCCATGGCCTCGCACGGCCCGTACCCCTGCGCCACCAGCCACAGGAACGCCCCGGCATCGGTGGCCATGACCGCGGTCTCCCCCTCCGACCCGAGGAAGACCACGGGCTGCTCACCCAGGGAACGCCCCTCCCGGACCAGCCACAAACCGACGTAGCCGCCCGCGCCCTCCATGCCGAAGAAGCGGAACTCGCTCCCGTCAACCTCTTCGTTCCCGGTCCACAGTCGGTACCACCACGCGGTCGTGTCGGGGTGCTCGAAGGTCTCGTACATCTCGAAGTCCATGTCCCGGACGCCATGGGCCTTCCTGAGGTCTTCCAGCATCGGGATGAGGGAGAGGTCGGTCATGGGTGGACGATAGCGCCCCGTACGGACACTCGCCCGAGGGGCGCCGACAGCGGCGGCTTCCCCGCCTGACCGGTCCGGCCATCCACCGGAACGATCACCCGCGGTCACCCGCCATCACGCGGAGGACTCGGCGCGGCGGTTGGACGGTTCGGGGCCGGGTAGTGGTTGCTCCATGCTGCTCATGAGGCCACCGGGTGTTTACCGAGCTCAGGAGGACACCTCCCTGCTCCGTGCCGTGCTGCGCGAGCGCGGACGGATCGCCGGCCGCTCAGTCCTCGACGTCGGATCGGGTACCGGGGCGCTGGGCATCGAGGCCTTCCGCGCCGGCGCGGCCAGCCTCACCTCGATCGACCTGTCGCGGCGCTCGGTGCTGGCGAGCTGGCTCAACAGCCGTCTGCACGGGGTCCCGGCGAAGGTCCGGCGGGGTGACCTGTTCGCTCCCGTGTCCCCGCACCGCTTCGACCTCGTGCTCGCCAATCCGCCCTACATGCCCGCCTCCAGCCCGCTGCCGCCCCGCCACCGGATGGCGAGGTGCTGGGACGCGGGACCGGACGGGCGGATCCTGCTGGACCGCATCTGCGCGGGGGTGTCCTCGGTGCTCAACGAGGACGGCGCGCTCCTGCTCGTGCAGTCCGAACTCGCCGACGAGCAGGCCACGTTGGCCCAGCTCAAGGAGGCCGGGCTGGTGCCCGAGGTCCTCGCGAGGGCCCACGTCCCGTTCGGGCCGGTGCTGCGGGCGCGCGCTCCGATGCTGCGCGCCCGCGGACTGCTCGGCCCCGACCAGGTGGAGGAGGAGCTCGTGGTCATCGAGGCGCGCCATGGCTGAGGCCCGTCGCCGGGTCGTCGTCACCGACGAGGGCCCCATCCTCGTCTACGGCCCGGTGGACGTGGAGACGCCCGACGGGACGCGCGTGCACAGCGACCGGGCGGTCACCGCGCTGTGCGCGTGCGGCCGCAGTCGGCGCCGCCCGTTCTGCGACACCAGCCACCGTCGACGTGTACGCGGCGACAGGGGGAAGGAGATCGACCCATGACCATGACGATGCCGGAGGCGCCGCCGCTTCCCGCCCCTCGCGGCCCGGTCTCCGAGGCGGTTCTGGGCGCACTGCGCGGGGACCGGGCCGGGTCTCCCGCGGTGGACGGCATCCCGCCCTACGGCGAGGACCTCCAGCTCGCCCTCTACTGCTGCTACGAACTCCACTACCGCGGGTTCCGCGGGGTCGACGCCGACCGCGAGTGGGACCCGGCGCTGCTGACGGTCCGCGCCGAACTGGAGAGGGTCTTCCTCGGCGCGCTCAGGGACGAGGTGGTCGCCGGGTCGGACGTCGAGAGCGAGCTCGGCGAACTCCTCGTCGAACACGTCGACGCGTTCGGCACCTCCCATCACCTGCGCCGCCACGGGGAACTGTGGCAGCTGCGCGAGTACGTCGCCCACCGCTCGCTCTACCACCTGAAGGAGGCCGACCCGCAGACCTTCGTCATCCCACGCCTGCACGGCCCCGCGAAGGCCGCCCTCGTGACCGTGCAGCACGACGAGTACGGCGCGGGAGACCCCGAGCGGGCGCACTCCAAGCTCTTCGCCGACATGATGACCGAACTCGGCCTCCGCGCGGACTACGGTGCCTACCTCGACTCCGCCCCCGCCGAGATGCTGGCCGAGGTCAACTTCATGTCGCTGTGCGGTCTGCACCGCGGGTTGCGCGGGGCTCTGATCGGACAGTTCGCCACCGTCGAACTCACCTCCTCCCCCGGCTCGGACCGGCTGGTCAAGGCCATGCGAAGGCTGGGCTGCGGTCCCGCCGCCATCCGGTTCTACGCCGAGCACGTCGAGGCCGACGCGGTGCACGAGCAGCTCCTGCGGCGCGAGGTGATCGCGCCGCTGCTGGGCGCCGAACCCGGGCTGGCCTCCGACATCGTGTTCGGCATCCGCGGCAGCACCCTCCTGGCCACACGGTTGGAGGAGTACCTGCTGCACCGCTGGAGTCGCGGCGAGTCGAGCTTGCGCGACGGGACGGACGTGAGGAGACCATGAGAACACCTGGACCAGCGGTACGGGCCCGCGTCCTTCCGCTCGCCGACGGCGGCGAAGCGGCGCCGGAGGAGGCGGTGGTGCGCGACTGCCTCCGGCAGTCACCGCCCCGGCTGCCGCCCTGGCTCGGCTACGACGAGGTCGGCTCCGAACTGTTCGAGCAGATCACCGAGCTGCCCACGTACTACCTGACCCGTGTGGAACGCGACCTGCTGGAGCGCCACTCCGGGGAGATAGCCGAGCTGCTCGCCTGCGGGCGGGTCGCGGAGCTGGGCAGCGGAAGCGCGAAGAAGACACGGCTGCTGCTGGAGAGCTGCGTGCGCCTGCGCGGGACCGCCTACCTTCCGATCGACGTCGACCGGAGCATGCTGGAGTCCAGCGGCGCCGCGTTGTGCGCGGAGCTGGACGAGCTGGAGGTCACGGGCCTGTGGGGGCGCTACGAAGCCGGTCTGGACTGGCTGCGCACCCACCCCGGCGAGCCGCTCGCGGTCGTCTTCCTCGGCAGCAGCTTCGCCAACGCCACCCGGAAAGAACGCGACGCGTTGCTGGGCGAGATCGCCCGGACCCTGGGCCCGGGCGAGGGCTTCCTGGTCTCCGCCGACCTGGACAAGGGCCGCGAGGCCCTGGAGACCTGCTACAACGATCCCGCCGGACACTCGGCCTTCGCCGACTTCCGGCTCAACTACCTCACCCAGCTCAACCGTCGCTACGGCGCCGACTTCGTGCTCGACGACTTCGTCCCGGAGGCGTGTTACGACGCGGCCACCTCCACCGTGGAGGGGCGTCTTCGCGCCAGAGCCGACCGGACGGTGCCCGTACCGGGGCTGGGGCTCACCGTGCGCGTACCGCGCGGGCACTTCCTCAACGTCGGCTACTCGGTGAAGTTCGACAGCCAGCGGCTGGCCGACGAAGTGGGAGCGCACGGTTTCAGCCTGCGGGCCCGGTGGCTGGACCCCGAGGCGCAGTACGGGCTCTTCCTCTTTCGCCGCGACGGGGCCTGAACGAAAGCCGCGGACAGAAGCCGCGAACGAACGCCGTGAACGAAAGCCGCAGCGGTCGACGCCCCGCGGCCGGGCCGCGCGCTCACCTCGGCCGCCGCCCCGGCCGCGTCCGGAGGACACAGGCTGGGTCAGCGGCCAGGGCGGAGGGCCGCCACCCGTGCGGGTGGCGGCCCTCCTGGTGGAGGAGTCCGGTCACCTCCGGCCGATGACCTCGAACTCGAGGACGTCGGTGAACTCGCGGCCGTAGGAGTCGGTCGCGGTCACCTCGGCGGTGTGCTCACCGGTGTGCAGGTTCCTGGGCAGGTCGAACCGCCACAGGTGCATCGTCCGGACGGCGAGGCTGCCGCCGTGGACCAGCTGCTGCGAGACCGCGTACGGGTCGGAGTACTCGACGCCGACGTTGACGGCCTCACCCTCCATCTGCTGGGTGCGCGTGGCCTCCTCGGCGGGCCTGCCGTCGATGCTGACCTCGACCGTCGAGCCGGTGGAGCCGAAGAAGAAGTTCGTCGTCAGCCAGCTGCCGTAGGCCAGGTCCGCGCGGTCGACCACCAGGGGCTCCTCCAGCTCGGGGGCCTCACCGACGGGGTCGGCGTTCCACTCCTGGCGCGCCTCGAACCACTCGCGGTAGGTCGGGCTGTTGATGCCCAGCTGCGTCTGCACGTCGTCGGACTCGCCGGTGACGGTGTAGCGCTCCCGGAACTCGTTGCCCTCGATGTCCAGCGTCACCACGCCGGGGCGTCCGCCGTCGCGGCCGATCGCGGTCGGGTAGCCCTCGTCGCCGATGGCGCCGGAGTACCAGTCACCCGAGATCGCGCCCGCGGTGATGTGCGGGAACGGCAGGCCCTCGACACCGAAGATGTCGCGCCAGCCCTCGGCGCTGTCACCGGTCTTGAGGTTCTCGATGCTGTGGCTGTGGCCGGACACCGCCACGGCGCTGCGGCCCTCCAGCAGCTCGTGCACGCGCCTGACCTGGTCGACCTGGTGCACCGGGGAGGTCGAGTCGGCGTAGTTGAGCAGGCTGATGTGGCTGGCGACGACGACGAGCTTGTCGGGGTCGACGTTGGCCAGGTCGCGCTCGAGCCACGCGAGCTGGTCCTCGTCGAGGCGGCCGTTGTAGGACGGGTCGCCCTCCGGGTCGGCGCAGTGCGCCTCGATGCCCTCGGGGCTGTCGGCGGCCGCGGTGCACGGGTAGTCGACGGTGTTCAGCGCGATGAAGTGCACGTCGCCGACGTCGTAGGAGTAGTACTCCGGCGCCAGCTGTGCGCGGTAGGTGTCGAAGGAGTGCTCGGCGCTCGGGGCGTCGAAGTCGAGGTCGTGGTTGCCCGGCAGGAAGCGGACCGGACCGTTGGTCTCGCCGACCAGGTCCTTGACCTCGGGGTAGAGCGACAGGTCGTCGCCGACGACGTCACCGACGAACAGCGTGCCGCAGCTGGCGTAGTCGTGGCGCTCGGCCAGGTCCCCGATGGCGCCGTCGCGCGCGTACTCGATCTCCTGCCTGTCGTAGGTCTGGAGGTCTCCGGCGATGACGCAGCTCTGGGCGGCGTTGGCGGTCTGCTCGCTCTCCACGAGCGGGAAGTTGACCGCGGAAGGCAGCGGGCCGGTCGGCTCGATGCCGCCGTAGCGCAGTTCCGGGGACCCCTCGGGCAGGTGGTTGTAGTGGAACTGCGGGATGTTGTGCTCGTCCATCGGCACCTGGTAGCCCGACGGCTGGGTGATGGACACCGTCATGTTGTCGAACGCGGGCAGTTCGTAACGGCCCTCGCCGTCGGTCAGCACCACGTCGCGGCCGTTGGTGACCATGACGCCGGACAGGCCGGTCTCGTCGCCGCCGCTGGCGCTGTCCCGGTTCGCGTCGACGAACACCCGGCCGGTCAGCACCGCGTCGTCGGCGGCACCGCCCGGGGTGCGGACGACCTCGATCTCACCGCGGTAGGCGGTGTCATCGAAGCTCTCCGAGGGCGCCGCCGCGGCGGGGGCGGACAGCGCGGTCAGGGAACCGGCGATGACCGCGGCCATCGAGGCCGCCAGCGCCGCGCGAGAGTAACGGCGTGCCCGCGGAGCACTCGGCGTTTGCGCACGTCGTGGATGTGTCGTTGGCATGCAGTTGCCTCCGGTGTGCGGGGGAGGGGGAGCAAAACCGGCCAGGGGGACCGGCGGGAAGCAACCTTTCTAGATATGACTGAACAAAGGCCCAGTTGCCGACCAACAGTCGGCCACCGGCCGGTGACCACTGGCGCGACACACTGATTATTCTCAGCCAGTTCTATCCCCATACGTTGTGAATGGCCAGGGCCGTCCGGACGTTCTCTCCGATCCGGCCCGGGATGACTCGGGTTCTGCTTTCGGGACGGCCGCGAGGTTCATCCGCCCTCCCGGCGCAGTTGTCGCCGAGAAAGCCCCGAGGCCGTGACCAGGACGTCGCTGACAAATGTCCGCGCACGTCAGCTAATGTCTACGCACGTCGGCTCAGGAAGCAAGGCGCAACTCCGCCCACGCCGAAAAACCTTGTGCGGCTCCGCCGGGCAGCGCCCTGCGACCGCCTCTGACGCCGCACGACCCTGGGCGATGCCACCGGCACCGTACGGCGTACTCCCAGCGTGGTCGGCACGCGTCCCGGCGCGGGGGCCGGCCCCGTCGACGGGTCCCCGCCCCTTCCCCGCGACCCCTAGGCGGGCCCGCCCCCCGCGACGACGCCACGACCGGTGCCACCCTCGCGCGCCGCGACCCTTTCCTGTACCCTCATCGTGGTCGCTTTTCGGATAAGCGGGAAGGTGCGGGCGAAGATCAAGGCACTGGCTCTCAGCACTCTGGCTTCGTCTTTCCGGAGCCATTACAACTAGCGGAGCCTGCCCACAAACTCGCGCTCCAACTCGGCCCCACGACACTCCTCCAGTTCCTTCTCGTCATCGCCGCGGGCTTGTTCACCTGCAAAGTCGCCACGGGCACCGCTGACCTGGTCGTGAGAATCCTCAGGCACAAGGCCGCACAACGGTGGCCCGGCCTGGTACCGGAAAAGCCCCGCCGCGGTTCGGCCGAAACCGAGCGGCCCGCCCCGGAGCCGACAGGTACCCGCAACGAGGTCCACGGCGACGCACGGGGCATCGTCGTCCAGGCCGGGCGCATAGACCGGCTCCACATCCACCCCCCCGGGTTCGCGGCACCGCGGGGCCGCCCGGGGGCGACGACCGCCGAGCCCTCGGAGAACGGTCACCCCTGAGGAGCCCTCCCGGACCCGGGGACCGGTGCCGCCATCGGGTCGCATCGCCCCTCTTCACCCTTCTTCGCCCCTCTTCACCACATCTATACACATTGTGTATAGTCGCCGCCATGTCTATCGGCAACACGCTGCTCGGCCTGCTCGAATCGGGCCCCCGCCACGGGTACGACCTCAAACGCCTCTTCGACGAACGGTTCGGGCACGACCGGCCGCTGCACTACGGGCAGGTCTACTCGACGATGTCGCGCCTGCTGAGGAACGGCCTGGTCGAGGTGGACGGGGTGGAGGTGGGCAGCGGCCCCGAGCGCAAGCGCTACGCCATCACCGACGCCGGTGTCACCGACGTCAGCCGCTGGCTCGCCGCGCCGGAGAGCCCCGAGCCCTACCTCCAGAGCACCCTGTACGCCAAGGTCGTCCTGGCACTGCTGACCGGCCGCGACGCCGCCGGGCTGCTGGACGTCCAGCGGGCCGAGCACCTGCGCCTCATGCGTGAGCTCACCCGCCGCAAGACGGGCGGCGACCTCGCGGACCAGCTCGTCTGCGACCACGCCCTGTTCCACCTGGAGGCCGACATCCGGTGGCTGGAGCTGACCGCCAGCCGCCTCGACCGGCTCGCCGGGGAGGTCGGCGCATGAGCGGCACCACCCCGGTGGAGGGCACGGGGGCCCTGCTCACCGCCACCAGGCTCCGCAAGTACTTCGGCTCGACCGCCGCGCTGAACGGAGCGGACTTCAGCATCGGCTCCGGCGAGGTCGTCGCCGTCATGGGCCCGTCCGGCTCCGGCAAGTCCACGCTGCTGCACTGCCTGGCGGGCATCCTCGACCTCGACGGCGGCACCGTGCACTACGGCGGGCGCGAGCTGTCGGCCCTGTCCGACACCGAGCGCAGCAGGCTCAGACGCAGCGACTTCGGCTTCGTCTTCCAGTTCGGCCAGCTCGTCCCGGAGCTGACCTGCGTGGAGAACGTCGCGCTGTCCCTGCGCCTGACCGGTGTCGCCCGCAGGCGGGCGGAGGCCTCCGCGGTGGAGTGGATGGCCCGCCTGGAGGTGGACGACGTCCGCGACAAGCGCCCCGGCCAGGTGTCCGGCGGCCAGAGGCAGCGGGTGGCCATCGCGCGGGCGCTGGTAGCCAGACCCCGGCTGCTCTTCGCCGACGAGCCCACCGGCGCGCTGGACTCGCTCAACGGAGAGCGCGCCATGGAACTGCTCACGGGCGCGGCCCGCGACACCGGGGCCGCGGTCGTCCTAGTCACCCACGACGTCCGGGTCGCGGCCTACTCCGACCGCGAGGTCGTCGTCCGCGACGGCCAGGCCCTCGGCGCCGCCACCGGGATCACGGGGGCGACGTGATCGGCCGCTGGTACCGCGACCTGGCCATGGGCGCCAGGCTCACCCTGAACGGCGGGCGGGCTGGCTGGACGGGGACGCTGCTCACCGCGCTGGGCGTGGGCCTGGGGGTGACGGTGCTCCTGCTGGCCGCCTCGGCGCCCTCGGTGCGCGCGGCGGGCCAGGACCGGATGAACGCCCGGGCACCCGTGCAGCTGGAGCAGGGGGCGCCGACCGGCGACGCCGCGGTCCTCGCGGACCCGGAGGTCGTCGCGTACCGGGGCGACATCTTCACGGGGATGCTGCTCGAAGCGCCCGGGGGCCCGGGGGCGCACGTGCGCCCGCCGGGGATCGACCGGCTGCCGGAGGCGGGCGAGCTCTACGTCTCCCCCGCCCTGCGCGACCTCCTCGGCTCCCCGGAGGGCGCACTGCTCGCCGAGCGGTTCGAGGGCGCCTCGGTCACCGGACTGATCGGCTCCGAGGGGCTGCGGGGGCCGCACGAGCTCTACTTCTACCTGGGCACGGACACCCTCTCGCAGGACCCGACACAGTACGCCGCCTCCGGTTTCGGCGCGGACCAGCAGAGCGGCGGTATGGCCGCGGTCCTCGTACTGCTCATCGTCGTCATCATCGTGGTGCTGCTGCTGCCGATCGCCGCGTTCGTCCTCACCGCGATGCGCTTCGGGGCCGAGCGGCGCGACCAGCGCCTGGCCGCGCTGCGGCTGGTGGGCGCGGACAGGGCGATGACGCGCAGGATCGCCGCGGGCGAGTCCCTCGTCGGCGCGGTCCTGGGACTGGTCCTGGGCGCCGGGTTCTTCCTGGTGGTCCGGACGTTCGCCGACCACGTGCGGCTCCCGGGCTCGGGCGTGCTGCCCGCGGACCTGACACCGGTGCCGCTGCTCGCCGCCCTCGTCGTAGCGCTCGTCCCGGCCAGCGCCGTCCTGGTGACGCTCCTGGCCCTGCGCGGGGTCGAGATCAGTCCGCTGGGCGTCTTCCGGGAGGGCACCGACCGGGGACGGCGGCTGTGGTGGCGCGTGCTGGTCCTGGCCGCCGGCTGCGCCGTCCTGGCCGTGCTCGGGCGGGGAACGGACTCCGAGGGCACGGAGTGGGCCGTCGCCGTCGGTGTGTCGGTGGCCCTGACGGGGTTCACCCTGCTGCTGCCGTGGGTCGTCGAGGCCGTGGTCGGCCGGCTGCGCGGCGGTCCGCTGTCGTGGCAGATGGCCACGCGGCGCCTCCAGCTGAACAGCGGGCCCGCGGCCCGCACCGTCAGCGGCGTCACCCTGGCCGTCGCCGGGGCGATCGCGCTCCAGACGCTGTTCTCCGCGGTCAACGCCCAGGTCCCCTCCGGCGACGACCAGGACCCGGACCGGGTGGGGATGGTCGCCTCGGCCGCGGTGGAGAGCCGCGCCGAGGGCGCGGAGTTCGCCCGCGGCGTCGACGGCGCCAGGGGTGTGGAGTCCTCCTCCCCGTTCCTCCTGGCCCACCTTCCCCCGGCGGACGCCCCGCCCGGCGCCGACGACCCGTGGCGGACGCGGACGGTGGTCGTCGCCGACTGCGCGACCCTGGGCGAGCTGATCACGTTCTCCTCCTGCGCCGACGGCGACGCCTTCGTCGCGGGCGAGGAGGCCTCCGCCGTACGCCCGGGGGACCGGCTGGACCTCAACAACGCCCTTCCGGGCGACTCCGCCGCCGATCCCCGCCCCTGGACGGTCCCGCCGGTGCGCGAGGCCCGGGCCGCGGACCCCCTGGTCGAGCAGGAGTACCAGGGCCTGTTCCTCACCCCGTCGGCCCTTCCGGTCGAGGAGCTGGAGGACCTCCGGTCCACGGTGTTCATCACCCTCGACGAGAGCGACCCGGACGCCGTCGAGCACGTGCGCAACCACATCGGCGTCGACAGCCCCGGGACCGACCTGCGCGCCCTGCACGTGGAGAGCGGCGGCAGCGTGTTGACGTCCATCGGCGACGCGCTCCAGGCCGGTGCCGTCCTCACGATGCTGGTGATCGGGGCGAGCATGGTCATCTCCACGGTCGAGCAGCTGCGGGAGCGCAGGCGGCAGCTCTCGGTGCTGATCGCCTTCGGGACCAGCCGCTCCACGCTCGCCGCGTCGGTGCTGTGGCAGACCGCGATCCCGGTGGTGCTCGGTCTGGCCATCGCCGTCGGAGGCGGGCTCGGGATCGGACTCCTCCTGCTGCGGCTGGCCGACCTCCCGGTCACCGACTGGCTGGGCTTCCTCCCGCTCGTGGGCGCCGGATTCGGTGTGATCGCGCTGGTGACGCTGGCGAGCCTGCCCTACCTGTGGCGGATGACGAGCCCTGAGGGCCTGCGCACCGAGTGAGGCCGGGGCGCGTGGTGGGGTCGTGGATCCGGTGTCCACGGCCCCACCGGCCGTTCGGGGGGCGGCCCCGCCGGAGGAGGGGCGGCGAGCGCTCGACGCGCACGGGTCGCGGTCGCGGTCACACCGGGGATCTTCACCCCGGAGATGCTTTGGAAATGACAAACAACCCAATCCACGCATAACGCTTTTGTCTGTCATGTAGGCCAAAGCGAGTTCCGCGAACTCCGGGAGGCGGTTTCCGGAAAAGGGCCGCTTCCCCCGCGCGCACCCGCCCGGGCCCGGACACCTCCGACCCGAAAGGGACCACCCTTCGGTGTTCCGGGCTCTCCCTCTCCGGCATTCGACCCGTCCCGAACCCTGAACAGACAGACGTACTTCACCTGCGAAAACACGGAAAATACCCGTGCAGCAGCGAATTTTTCTCCGCATTGTCCGTTTGTTCCGATCGCTTCTCCCCTTCAACCCTCACCAAACCGAACCAGATCACACCATTGCGTTGACAAAAACGGCGATGACCGAAGATCATCACTCAACAGAGGACCTCAGCGGATCTCCGGCCGACCGGACAGGACTTCCGGAAGCGCCGCCCCTTTCCGACCGCGGTCCTTTCCGTGCCGATGGGGAATGGGGGATACGCCGTGGCGCACACCGGTGACAGTGCGGACACCGACCGCGTGAGCGAGCCGTTGCTGGTCGCGGCCGGGGTGGCCGACCTGGCGTACAGCGGGATCGGCGCGGCCCTGCGGGGAGCGCGGTCGCTGCTGGGCCGGTCGGACCTGGCCGAGCTGGCCCGGGACGGTCAGCGGGAACTGCGCCAGCGCGGCGAGCTGGCGCTGCGGAAGTACGCTCCGACGGCCGAGTCCCACATGGAACTGCTCGCCCGGCGAGCCGCCTCCGCGTCCGCCTCCCGTCCCGGCCAGAGCGATGGCTGAGACCGGGGAGCAGCTCCTGCTCCGGACGCGGGTGGACGCGGAGCTCCGGCAGTTCGCGCGCCAGGAGACGGACCGGCTCGTCGCCATCGACGCCGACCTGCTGCCGGTGGCCGAGCAGCTGGACGTGGCGGTGACCGGGGGCAAGCGCCTGCGCGCGTCGTTCTGCTACTGGGGGTGGCGCGCGGCCGGGCAGCCGGACAGCGACGCGCTGGTCAGGGCCGCCGCCGCGATGGAACTGGTGCACGCCGCGGCCGTCGTCCACGACGACCTCATCGACGAGAGCCCGATGCGGCACGGCGTGCCGAGCGCCCACGTCGCCCTGCGCGCGGCGCTCACCGGCAGGGCCAGGCCCCACGCCGGGAGCCGCGCCCTGGCCCTGCTGACCGGGGACCTGCTGATGTCGTGGGCCGCGGAGCTGTTCCTGTGCTGCGGCCTGCCCTCGGCCTACCTGTCCCGCGCCCGCGAGCTGTGGTTGGTCATGGCCCGGGAGCTGATCGCCGGGGAGTGCCTGGAGGTCCTGCGCACCGGTTCCCCGCCCGACACCGGCCGCTCGCTCCAGGTGATCCGGTACAAGACGGCCAAGTACACGGTCGAGCACCCCCTGCGCATCGGCGGGGCGCTGGCCGGCGCCCCGGGCGCGATGATGGAGGCCTTCACCGCCTACGGGCTTCCCCTGGGCGAGGCCTTCCAGCTGCGGGACGACCTGCTGGGGCTGTTCGGCGACCCGGAGCGCACGGGCAAGTCGAACCTGGACGACGTCCGGGGCAACCGGCCCACCGTCCTGCTCGCCGAGACCTGGTCGGCCGCCACCGCGGCCGAGCGCCGGGAGCTGCGCGGTCTGCTCGGCCGACGCGGCCTGGACGGCGAGGGCCTGTCCCGGGTGCGGTCGATCATGCGGCGCACCGGGGCCCCCGAGCGCGTCGAGGAGATGATCGACCAGCGCGTCCGGGCCGCGACCGCCGCCCTGACCCGCGCCGACCTGCCGGACGGAGCCGCCGCGGCCCTGACCCAGATGGTGGCCTCGGCCGCGGCCCGCCGCTCCTGACCCCAGAAAGGGACCCCTTGTCCTACACACCGGAGTCCATGGACGCACTGCGGCTCATGGGGGACGAACTCGCCGACGCGACGGTGGAGACGCTCTTCGAACGCGGGGAGGTCGGCAAGTTCAACACCCTCATGCGCTACTTCTCCACCGCCGGACAGGACCTGCCCGACGGGTTGCCCGACGTCGCCCGCGAGTACCTGCACGTCACGGCCGCGCCGCCCTCCTGGGTCGACTGGGGCGAGATGGAGAGGGCCCGTCTGTTCTTCATCGACAACAACGTGCACATCTCCACCGCCCTGGCCTTCTCGGCGATGCCCGCCTGCTACGTCATCCCGCACGTGGCCAGACTGCTCAGCGCCACCCACGCCCTGGAGTACCCCTCGCGGCGCATGGCCGAGACCGGGCAGTTCACCGTCTACCTGATGCAGCCCGACGCGTTCGAGGCGGGGAGCCGGTTCGTCCCCTCGGCGCAGAAGGTGCGCCTGCTGCACGCCTCCATCCGGTACCACATGCTCCGTGAGGGCCGCTGGGACGTGGACGCGCTCGGCACGCCGATCTGTCAGGAGGACATGATCGGCGGCCAGATGATCTTCTCCATCCAGGTCCTGGACGCCCTGCACCGGCTGGGCGTGCACATGTCGGTCGAGGGCGCGGAGTCCTACTACTACGCCTGGCGCATCGTCGGCGCCATGCTCGGGATCAGCACCGAACACGCGCCGCCCGACGTGGCCGGCGCCCGCGAGTTCTCCGACCTGTACATGACCCGGTACATGGGCCCCTCCGAGGAGGGTGCGCGACTGACCCGCCAGCTCATCGACCTCTACGAGGAGGTCGTACCCGGAACCCTCCTGGACCCGGTGGTCGCCGCCCTCGTCCGCTACCTCATCGGCGACACCTGCGCCGACTGGCTCCAGGTCCCGCGCAGCGTCTGGGACACGGCCGTCAGGGCCTCCCCCGCCCTGCTCGGGATCCTCGAACGCGTCGAGGACGGCTCCCCGCTGGGCGCGTGGGCCCTGGACCGCCTCGGCCACGTCACCACCCACCTGGAGCTGAGCTCCCTCACCCGCGGCCGGGTCATGCAGTACGCCATTCCCGAACGGCTCAAGGACGAGTACGGCGTCCCCTCCCACGCCCCCCGCGCCCGGCGCTGGACCCCGCCGCCCCCGGCGCCCGAGGTCTGAGCGCCGGTCGGCCGGTCCCGACCCCGGTGGGGCCCGCCTCCGGCCGCCGCTGGGATGATCGCGGGGTCGGCCGCCACGGTCGGCGCAGACGAGGGGAGCCCCCGCCGTGACCGGACGCCTCCTGCACGTGGGACCGGTGATCATCGACGTCGTGATGGCGGTCGACGCCCTTCCCCGGGCCGGTGAGGGCGTGTTCGCCTCCTCCGCCCGGACCGTGGCCGGAGGCGGTTTCAACGTCGTCGCCGCCGCGGCGCGCGCGGGCATGGAGGTGGTCTACGCGGGAGCCCACGGAACCGGGCCCCACGGCGACCTGGCCCGTGCCGCGCTGCGCTCGGAGGGGGTGGCGGTGGCGCACGCCCCCTCCCCCGACGCGGACACCGGCTTCTGCGTGGCCCTGGTGGACGGCGACGCCGAACGCACCTTCGTCACCCGGCTGGGCGCCGAGATGGACCTGTCCCTGGCCCGGCTGCGCACCCTGCGGCCCGGGCCGGGGGACTTCGTCTACACCGTGGGGTACTCGCTGCTGCCCGGACCGCGCGCCGACGACCTCCTCACCTGGATCGGTGACCTCCCCGAGGGGGTGCGCCTGGTCCTGGACCCGGCGCCGGTCGTGGGAGACATCCCCCGGCCGACCCTGGACCGGGCCCTGACCCGCGTCGACCTGCTCAGCCTCAGCGCCGCCGAGGCCGCCACCGTGACCGGGCACGCCGTCCCCGAGGAGGCCGCCGCGCTCCTCCTCCCCCGGATCCGCCCCGGCGGCGCGGTGGTCGTGCGCGACTCCGCGCGGGGCTGCGTGGTGGCCGGGGACGCCGCTCCCCGGCGGGTGCCCGGTTTCCCCGTGCGCGCCGTGGACACCAACGGAGCGGGCGACGCGCACGTGGGCGTGTTCACCGCCGCCGTGGCCAGCGGCCTGGACCCGCTGTCGGCCGCCCGCCGGGCCAACGCGGCCTCGGCCCTGGCCGTCACCCGCCGCGGCCCGGCCACCTGTCCCACCGCGAAGGAGACGGACGCCTTCCTGGCGGAGGTCGCGGACGACGGGACCCCCGACCGGAGCCGGTGAGCCGACCAGAAGTGCGACCGGTGCGGAGCATTGGGGATCCGACCTGCGCTGACCTTGTACCCACAACCGGCATCGGCGCTCCGACCCCGCTCCAGGTACAAGGCCACCGCGAGGGAGCGCGGGCGGTGCCGCACGCGCCTTCACCTGCCGGAAGCAACCACCGGACGCACCGGCGGCTTTCGGGACGCGCCCTGTCCCCCGCCTTGCCGCCGCGCGATACGCGGGTGAACACCCGGCCGGTTTCCGGGGAGAGGGTGAAGTCCCCATGAACCGAAAATAAAGTTGCAGGAAAAACAGCCTCTGCAAGAAAACTTGCTTGTATCGTGGGCGCTGTGAACCTCCAGGAACGTATGAGCGAGTACCGCGACCGGCTGACGAAGTCGGACCGGGTCCTCCTCGACGAGCTGCTCTCCAACCCCGCCGAAGCTCCCCTGTGGCGGGGCGGAGAGGTCGCCCAGCGCGCGGGGGTCCACCCGGCCGCCGCCACCCGGCTGGCGCAGCGCCTGGGCTACCAGGGCTACCTGGAGCTGCGCGAGGACCTGCGCGAGGCCCACGAGGCACGCCTCAACGGCGCGGGCGACCGGTTCCGGGCCGAGCTCCGGGGCCAGGGGCGGGCGAGCGTCCTGGACACACTCCTGGCCACCGAGCTCGACTCCCTCGCCGCGGTCGGCAAGCACGTGAGCCAGACCCAGATCGACGAGGTGGCCGACCTCCTCGTCGGCGCGCGGGTGGTCTACCTCTTCGCGCGCGGCAACTCCGGGGTCCTGGCCGAACTCCTCGACAGCCGGCTGCGGCGGTTCGGGATGCGCCCGGTCAACCTCGTCGGCCCCGGCCGCGAGGTCGCCGAACGCGTCCTGGCGATGTCGGACTCCGATGTCGTCGTGTCGTTCGCGTTCCGCTGCGCGCCGCGCAACCTCACGCAGCTGTACTCCCACGCCTCCGAGGTCGGAGCCCGTTCCGTGCTGGTCACGGACACCCTGCACACCCTCGACCCGGCTCCGACCACCGTGCTCTCGGCCCCGCGCGGACACCAGGAGGGCTTCTCCTCCCTGAGCGTCCCGATGATGATCGCGAACGCCATCGTGCTCACCGTCGCCCAGCGCCACCCCGAGACCATCCTGCCCGCTCTCGACCACCTGGACGACCTGCTCACCGCGTTCGACTGACGCCGCCGGTCTCCTCATCCCCCGCGACGGCCGGATCCCCTCCGGCCCCGCTCCCGCCTGCGCGAAAACTGACGCAAAGGACCTGTCATGCGCACTCCGAGACTGCTCTCCGCCTCCGTCGCCCTCCCGCTCGCCGTGACGCTCGCCGCCTGCGGCGGCGGCACCCCCGAGGCCGCCGACACCGGCGGGCCCGCCCAGCCCCACGAACTCGACGACGCCACCCACGAGGAACTCGTCGAGCTGGCGCGGGAGGAGGGGGAGGTCACCGTCTACTCCTTCACCTCGCGCATCGCCTCCGTCGAGGAGGCCTTCGAGGCGGAGTACCCGGACGTCGACCTCATCGGCCACGACATCGCCTCCTCCGAGCAGGTCACCCGCCTGCAGTCCGAGTCGCAGGCCGGAACGCCCTCGGCGGACGTCGCCTACATCTCCGACGCCCCGGTGGTCATCACCGAACTCATCGCGGGCGGCATCCTCCAGAACCACGTCCCCCAGCGCGTCGCCGAGACCGTGCCCGAGGAGTACCAGCAGCCGCTGCTGGCCAACCGGCTGTCGACCAAGATCCTCATGTACAACGAGGAGGCCCACCCCGACGGCAGCCCCGTCGAGAACCTGTGGCAGCTGACCGAGGAGGAGTGGAACGGCCGGGTCGTCATGGTCGACCCGAGCGTGCGCGGCGACTACCTCGACCTCGTGACCGAGATCGTCCGGCGCTCCGACGAGATGGCCCGGGCCCACCAGGAGCACTTCGGTTCCGAGGTCGCACTCGACGAGGGCGTCGAGAACGCCGGGCAGCAGTTCCTCAAGGACCTCTACGCCAACGGGCTGGTCCTGGTCGACGACACCGACAACGTCAACGAGGCCGTGGGCGCGACCGGGCAGGAGGACCCGCCGGTCGGCATCACCTCCTACTCCGACCGCCGGGACAACGAGGAGGAGGGCTGGGCGCTCCAGGCCTCCCTGGGGACCGTCCCGTCGCTGGGCATCACCTTCCCGGCCTACATCGGCATGGTGCAGGGCTCCGACAGCCCGGCCGCCGCGCGCCTGGTCGCCGACTTCCTCATGGGCGACGACTCCGCGACCGGCGGCCCCGGATACGAGCCCTTCTACGTCCCCGGCGACTACCCGGTCCGCACGGACATGGAGATGCCCGAGGGCGCCGCGCCCCTGGACGAACTCGGCGCCTGGGACATCGACCCCGAGGAGACCGCGCAGGTCCGCGACGACGTGGCCGACTTCCTGCTGACCCTGTAAGAGCACACTCCCCCGGCTCCCCCGCCGGCGAAAGGACACCATGACGACGGCACCCGCCCCCCGCCGCACCGCGGTCGGCACCACGGTGGCCCGTGCGCGCACGGCACTGAGGCAGCCCGCCGTGCTGCTGGGAGCCGGCACCCTGCTCGTACTGCTCGTCCTCGTGGTGGCGCCGCTCAGCGGGCTGGTCAGCACGACCCTCCAGAGCGGCAACCGCGAGGCGTGGGCGGACGTGTTCGCCAGCCCGATGTCGGAGAACCTCCTGTGGCGGCCGATGGGCAACTCGGTCCTCGTGGGGACCGCCACCGCCGTGTGCTCCACGGTGGTCGGCGGGTTCCTCGCCTGGGTGGTCGTGATGACCCGCATACCGGGACGCAAAACCCTCGGCCTGCTGGCGACGATCCCGTTCGCCCTGCCGAGCTTCGCCCTGGCGCTGGCGTGGGAGTCGGTCTTTCGCAACGACCTGATCGGCGGGTCCACCGGGATCCTGATGAACCTGGGTCTGGACGTCCCGGACTGGCTGGCCTGGGGTCCGGTGCCGATCGCCGCGACCCTGACGGCCCACTACTTCTCGCTGTCGTTCATGCTCGTCGCCGCGGCGCTGGCCAGCGTCAACGGCGACCTCATGGAGGCCGCCGAGATGACGGGGGCCTCCACGCTGCGGGTGGCCAGGGACATCGCCCTGCCGGTCGTGGCCCCGGCGATGATCTCCGGCGCGCTGCTCGCCTTCGCCGAGGGGGTCTCCAACTTCGTCTCACCGGCCCTGCTCGGCCTGCCGGTGCGCTTCCACACGCTCTCCACCCGGTTGTACGGGGCCATCTCGACCGGCGACGTGGCACGCGGGTACGTGCTCTCGATCGTGCTCATCCTCGTCGCCGCGATGATCATGTACGCCTCGACGCGCATCACCGGGGGCAGGCGCAGCTTCGCGACGATCACCGGCAAGGGCGGCCGCCGCCGGGGCGTGGACCTCGGCCCCTGGGGGTGGCCGGTGGCCGGGCTCGCCTGGCTGCTGGTCACGTGCACCACGGTCGTGCCCGGCCTCGTGCTCGTCCTGAGCTCGCTGACCCTGCGCACGAACGACTTCGCCTCCGGGCTGACCCTGCACTACTGGATCGGCGGCTCCGACCCGGCGCTCGCCCAGGGGCAGCGGGGCGTCCTGAACAACCCGCAGATCCTGGAGGCCACCTGGAACACCGTCCTGCTCGGGGTGTGCGTGGCGGTCGGCGCCGGTGTGCTCGGGCTGCTCATCTCCTACGTCATCACCCGCTCCAACGGCCCGAGTTGGCTGGTGGGGACCATGAGCGTCACCTCCTTCGTGCCCTTCCTCATCCCCGGCATCGCGCTGGGCGCGGCCTTCATCGCGCAGTTCGGGGCACCCATCGGCCCGCTCCCGAGCCTGTACGGGACGTTCGCGATCCTCGTGCTGGCCGGGATCGCGGCGACGATCCCGTTCTCCGTCCGGTCGGGCACCTCGGCCCTGAGCCAGGTGTCCAGGGACGTCGAGGAGTCCGCGGTGATGGCGGGGGCCGGACTGCTGCGCAGGATCGGCGCGGTCATCGCGCCGCTGACCGCCCGCGGCCTGTTCACCGGCGGGGTCCTGGTGTTCGTCCAGATGGTGCGCGATTTGTCCCTGGTCGTGCTGCTGGCGACTCCGGCGATGCCGGTCCTGGCGGTCCTGACCTACCAGTACTCCTCGGAGAACTTCACCCAGCTGGCCAACGCGGTCACCGTGGTCATCGCGGTGATCTCGGTCGCGGCAACCGTCATCGCGCGGCGCTTCGAAGGCGCCGCCCAGCCCTGGAACACGAACTCATGACCCCGACGCCGCGCACCCGGCAGGCCGAAAGGACCGACATGCGCCCCGGAGCCTCCTCGGCCTCCCTGACCATCACCGACCTGCGCAAGGACTTCGGCGAAACCGCCGCCGTCGACGGCGTCTCGATCGACGTCCCGGCGGGCTCCTTCCTCGTGCTGCTCGGCCCGTCCGGCTGCGGGAAGACGACGACCCTGCGGATGCTCGCCGGACTGGAGAACCCCACCGGGGGCGAGATCCGGTTCGGCGACCGCGTCATCGCCCGCGGCGACGGGACCGAGATCGTGCCGCCCGCCGAGCGCGAGGCCGGGCTGGTCTTCCAGTCCTACGCGCTGTGGCCGCACAAGACCGTGCGCCAGAACATCGCCTGGCCGCTGACCGTGGCCAGGTGGTCCAAGGCCGACCGGCGGGCCCGGAGCGAGCAGGTGCTGGCGATGCTGTCGATCGCGGACCTGGCCGACCGGTACCCGGGGGAGATCAGCGGCGGCCAGCAGCAGCGCGTGGCGATCGCCCGCATGATCGCCCCGCAGCCCAAGGTGCTGCTCTTCGACGAACCGCTGTCCAACCTCGACGCGAAACTGCGGGTGGACACCCGGGGTGAGCTCATGCGCGTCCACCGGTCGACCGGCGCCACGAGCGTCTACGTCACGCACGACCAGGTGGAGGCGATGACCATGGCCACGCACATCGCGCTCATGAAGGACGGCCGGATCGAGCAGTTCGGCACGCCGCGGGAGCTGCTGGAGTCGCCGCGCACCGCGTTCGCCGCGACGTTCGTCGGTACTCCCCCGGCGAACATCATCGAGTGCCGGGCCGGGGGCGGGCGGCTGTCGGCCTTCGGCGCCGACTGCGGCGCGGCTCCCGCCTCGGTCCCGGAGGGGGTCGTCAGGGCGATGTACCGGGCGGGTTCGCTCGGGATCGGGCGCGAGGCGTCCGCGCCCGGGTGCCTGGAGGCGACCTTCGCCGACCAGGTGCCGATGGCCGACAGGTGGGTCGTGGGCGTGGACCTCGCCGACGGCACGCGGGTGAACGTCTCCCGGGACACGCCGGTCGACCTGCTGCCCGGCGA
Organism: Nocardiopsis synnemataformans DSM 44143; assembly: GCA_000340945.1. Lineage (GTDB taxonomy): Bacteria > Actinomycetota > Actinomycetes > Streptosporangiales > Streptosporangiaceae > Nocardiopsis > Nocardiopsis synnemataformans. The sequence goes on from ANAW01000158.1 coordinate 51,738, forward strand.
CGCGGCCGGTCTGCGCCTGCCCGATGCGCCGGACGCCTACTTCGACGCCGCGGGCGACCGCCTGGACACCGAGGCGGTCCGATGATGCGGCTGCTCCTGGTCCGCCACGGCGAGACCCCGTGGAACGGCGAGCGCCGGTTGCAGGGACAGCAGGACATCGGGCTGTCGGAGGCCGGGCGCCGACAGGTCGCCGCGCTGGCGGAGACGGTCGGGTACCTGGACCCCGGCCACGTCGTCACCTCCGGCCTGCGCCGCACGCGGGAGACCGCCGAGATGCTCGGGGTCCGCCCGGACGAGCGCGACCCCCGGCTCAACGAGGCCTACCTGGCCGGGTGGGAGGGGCGGTACTCGGCGCAGATCAAGGAGGAGGACGGCGGTGTGTACGCCGCGTGGCGCGCGGGGCGGTTCCACCCCCCGGGCGCGGAGAGCTTCGGCGAGCTCACCGATCGGGTGGTCGACGGGATCGGCGCCGCCGTCCGGCGGGCGCACGCCGGGGGCCACCGGACGGTCCTGGCCGTCACCCACGGGGGACCGGTGCGGGCCTTCCTCGTGGCCGCCGTCGGGCTCGACCCGGCGCGCACGGTGCCCAGCCATCCGGCCAGTCTGAGCATCGTCGACGTCGACCCCGGGGCCGCGTCCCTCACCGAACCGGGTGCGGCCAAGCTCCGGCTGTTCAACTACTCCCCGGCGATGTCGCCGCTGGACCCGCCGGACTGACGGGCGGGGCGGGGGCGGCGGGTCCACGGCAACAACGGCCCAGCGGGCCTGGCCGTGCGGGGCCACCCACGTGGGCGCCCAGGGCCGGGCCCCGTCCTGGGTCGGTCCCGACATGGCTCGGCGGCGCCGGGGCGGGGACGCCACGCGAGCGTCCCCGCGCCGGCGGCGGATCGGTCCTGCGGGCCCGTGCGCGCTGTGGCGCGGGCCGCAGGCCCGGTCCAGCTCCGGGTGAAGCACGACCGGTCCCCACGCGCTGGGGCGCGGGCCGGAAGCCGGACCTCAGTCGTTCCCGGACTCCATGGCGGCGTGGTCGAGCAGGCCGTCGCTCTCGGAGGACTGGCCCCGGGAGGCGATCGCCTCGGCGCCGCCCTCGGGCATCGCGCCGATCAGCCCGGTCGAGGCCGCCTGGGCGGCGCCGATCGACGTCGGGTGCGGGGCGCCGACCATGCCGACCCTGGAGTACTCCTCCAGCTTGGCGCGGGAGTCGGCGATGTCGAGGTTGCGCATGGTCAGCTGGCCGATGCGGTCGACCGGGCCGAACGCGGAGTCCTCGGTCCGCTCCATGGACAGCTTGTCCGGGTGGTAGCTGAACGCCGCCCCGGTGGTGTCCATGAGGGAGTAGTCCTCACCGCGCCGGAGCCGCAGGGTCACCTCGCCGGTGACCGCCGTGCCCACCCAGCGCTGGAGGGCCTCGCGCAGCATCAGCGCCTGGGGCTCCAGCCAGCGGCCCTCGTAGAGCAGCCTGCCGAGCCGTCGGCCGTCGTTGTGGTAGCTGGCGAGGGGGTCCTCGTTGTGGACCGCGTTGACCAGCCGCTCGTAGGCCGCGTGCAGCAGCGCCATGCCCGGGGCCTCGTAGATGCCGCGGCTCTTGGCCTCGATGACCCGGTTCTCGATCTGGTCCGACATGCCCATGCCGTGTCGGCCGCCGATGGCGTTGACCTCGTTGACCAGTTCGACGGCGGAGGCGAACGTCTTGCCGTTGACGGTGACCGGGCGGCCCTGCTCGAAGCCGATCGTGACGTCCTCGGCGGTGACCTCGACCTCGGGGTCCCAGAACCGCACGCCCATGATGGGCTCGACGAGCTCGATGCCGGTGTCGAGGTGTTCGAGCGCCTTGGCCTCGTGCGTGGCGCCCCAGATGTTGGCGTCGGTGGAGTAGGCCTTCTCGGTGCTGTCCCGGTAGGGCAGGTCGTGGGCCAGCAGCCACTCCGACATCTCCTTGCGGCCGCCGAGCTCGTTGACGAAGTCGGCGTCCAGCCACGGCTTGTAGATCCGCAGGGAGGGGTTGGCGAGCAGGCCGTAGCGGTAGAACCGCTCGATGTCGTTGCCCTTGAAGGTCGACCCGTCGCCCCAGATCTGCACGCCGTCCTCGAGCATCGCCCGCACCAGCAGGGTGCCGGTGACGGCCCGCCCGAGGGGGGTGGTGTTGAAGTAGGTGCGGCCGCCGGAGCGGATGTGGAAGGCTCCGCAGGCCAGCGCCGCGAACCCCTCCTCCACCAGGGCCTCGCGGCAGTCGACCAGGCGGGCGCCCTCGGCGCCGTAGGCGGTGGCGCGGCCGGGGACCGAGGCGATGTCGGGTTCGTCGTACTGGCCGATGTCGGCGGTGTAGGCGTACGGGACGGCGCCCTTGTCGCGCATCCACGCGACCGCCACCGAGGTGTCGAGGCCACCGGAGAAGGCGATACCGACGCGCTCGCCGACGGGGAGGGAAGTGAGTACCTTGGACATGGAAATAAGTATGCGCCCTTATGAATGAGCATGCAATCTGGGGGGCGGCATGTCGGTGTGGGATAGATCCCTGACCTGCCGTGCGGGGCGCCGGTGCGGGGGCCGCGGGAAAACCGCGTGCGCCCCGGAGGGGCCGCGGGTTAGCGTTCCGGGATGAGTGCACAGGAGAACCACTTCGCGGAGAGCGTCGCGGCGACCTACGACGAGTCGTCGGCGGAGATGTTCGGGCCCGCCGTCCTGGATCCGGCGGTCGACGTCCTGGAGGAGCTGGCCGGTGATGGCCGGGCCCTGGAACTGGGGATCGGGACGGGGCGCGTCGCGCTGCCGCTGGCGCGCCGCGGGGTGCCGGTACACGGCATCGACCTGTCCGAGGCGATGGTCGACCGGCTCAGGGCCAAACCCGGCGGCGACGCGGTCGGGGTGACAGTCGGCGACTTCGCAACGACCCGGGTGGAGGGGACGTTCTCCGTCGCCTACCTGGTCTTCAACACCATTATGAACCTGACCACGCAGGACGAGCAGGTGGCCTGCTTCCGCAACGCCGCCGACCACCTCGCACCCGGGGGCCGCTTCGTCATCGAGGTCGGCGTCCCCGACCTGCGCAGGCTCCCGGAGGGACAGGACGCCGTGCCGTTCCACGTGGGTTCGAACCGGCTGGGGTTCGACGTCTACGACGTCGCCACGCAGGCGATGAGCTCGCACCACGTCACGGTCGCGGACGGGCGCGGCACGTACCGGTCGATCCCCTTCCGGTACGTGTGGCCCGCCGAACTCGACCTGATGGCCCGGCTCGCCGGGATGCGCCTGCGCGACCGGTGGGACGGGTGGACCCGGGAGCCGTTCACCAGCGCCAGCCGCCAGCACGTCTCGGTCTGGGAGAAGCCCGTCAGCTGAGCCCGGGGCGCGGCCGGGTCTCCCCGGCCCACGCCCGGACGTGGGCGCACGCGCGGGGAGACCCGTGATGTCGGCGGCCCCGCGGGCGCACCGGGGCAGGGCCTTCCGGTGCGCCCGCTCGGCGGGTCTACTCGTACTCGGTGCCGCCCCTGCGGGTGAGGTAGGCGTCGGACACGAACTTGGCGATCGCGCGCCCGCCCAGGACCGGGGAGTAGCGCTCCCGCCGGGGCCGGACCACGACCCCCTCGCGCAGGTGCAGGCCGCCACCGCTCCAGGTCTCCTCCCCCTGCGCCAGCGCGAGCAGCGCCGCCTCGTCGTAGGGGCCGTCGTGGAGCAGCGGCACCGGGGGCAGCCCGACCGATTCCAGCACCTCGGGCAGGTCGGCGGCGTCGATCCAGCCCAGGACGCCGTCCACGTCCAGGGAGACGTCGAAGACCGCGTAACCGGGCCTCTCACCGCGACCGGTCTCGCCGTACTCCAGGTCCTGCACGCCCGCGCCGAACACCTCGCCGAACACGCCCACCCGGGCGGCGCCGAACCGCTCCGCCAGCCTGCGCGCGGCCTCGGGCACCCTGTGGGCGGTCAGCGCCCGCCAGTACAGGTTCTTCTCCGCGAAGGCCAGCGCCTGGTGCCGGGACCCGTGGCCCTTGGACGAGGCGAACCCCTCCCCCGTCGCGGCGACCAGGGTGAACAGGCAGGCCGTGCCGTGGATCTTCTCCGTGGCCACGACCGGCTCCCCCGGTTCGAAGGCATCGGGGTAGCGCTTGGCGTTCTCCACCTCGATCCACCGCAGCAGGTCCGGCGCGCTGACCAGGTCACCGCCCATGTGCACCGGGACCGGGGGGACCCACTTGGTGATCCCGAGCTCTCCCGCGAAGTCGGTGCCGTCGCGGTGCTCCGCCGCCAGGTCCCGGTCGGCCAGCAGCTTCGGGCGGCAGACGATGCCCTGCGACAGCTCTCCGCGCAGCCGGACGGCCTTGACCCGGTTGCTCCGGGAGCCCGCGAGCCTGCCCGTCAGTCCGAGTTCGCCGATGAGGTCCTCGGGCAGCAGCGCGCTCTCGGGGACGTAGACGGCCCAGTCGCCGGTGCGGTAGGCCCCCTTGGCCACGACCGCGCGGAACAGTCCGACCTGCGCCAGTTCCAGCGCGTCCGCATTGGGGTGCGGGTGGATCGTCAGCCGCTCGGCGGTGACCCGAAGGGTGGACATGGCGGTTCCTCCGTGTGGGGAGGCGCGTTCGGGCCGCGCCCCGGGGGTCGGTCCACTATGTCCGAGCGCCCGCCGGGCCGACAACGGCTTTACGGCGAGGGCGCCTCGCGGGGGCTTCCGCTTCGTGGGGGTCGCCGCGCCCGGCTGCGGGCGGCACCCCGCCGGAACCGACGTTAGAGTCGAGTGGACGAGAGGGGGTGCCGCGATGTCCGGGGCGCAGCACATGCAGATCGGCGAGGTCGCCGAGCGGACCGGCCTGTCCCTGCGCACGATCCGCTACTACGGCGAGGTCGGCCTGGTCGAGCCCTCCGCGCGCTCCCGCGGCGGCTTCCGGCTCTACACCGAGACGGACGTGGACCGCCTGAACCTCATCAAGCGGATGAAGCCGCTGGAGTTCAGCCTGGAGGAGACCCGCGAGCTGTTGGAGGCCGTCGACCGGCTGAGTTCGGCCGAGACCGGGCCCGACGAGCGGCGGGCCCTGAGCGAGAGGCTCGACGCCTTCGAGGCGGCCATCGTCGCCCGCTGCCAGGCCCTGCGCGACCAGCTGGCGATGGCCGAGGAGTTCGCCGGGCGGCTGCGCGAGCAGCGCGCCCGCGACAACGCCACCGCCTAGCGTCCGGGGCCGAGCCGCCAGCGCTCCGAAACGAGACCCCCTCTCCCCCGGCCCCCGCATCGCAGGTCACCACGCGCCAGCACCGCCGCCCCGAGACGGAAACCGCTCCTGGCTCCCCGCGCCGGGGGTCACGGCGCGCCACCGCGACCCGGAGACGGAAACCGGCTCCCCCGCCCCGAGGGCACGGCGCGGCCCGGAGGCCTCGACCGCTCCACCACCGCGCCCGGAGTCACGGTGCGTCACCACCGGGGGAACGCGCCCGCCGGGCGGAGCGTCCGCCCCCGCCTGGAGGAACTCCCGCACACTTCCGTCGTGTGAGGGTTGTCTCAGTCGTCGAGAGCGACTCAGACTCTCACGTAAGAGTAGAGTCTCTCCGGGTCGTCACCCGCGACACGAGCGGGGGACCACCGCACTCTTCCCGGCCCGACCCAGGGGACACGGCCGGGCCCGCGGCGACGAGGCCGCCCCGGGACGTCACGGACGACGCCCCGGATCCCCGTGCGCACGAGCGCACCCCCGCCCCACCCGGCGCGCGTCCGCGCCGTGCACGAACGCCTGACCCGAACACCGCGGTCCTCGTTGTGGGCTGCCCGAAACCTGATGGGTGCCATGAAACTGCCCGTGAAGACCCCCCGGTCCCTCCAGGCCCGGATCCCCGCCGCCGCCCAGCTGCGCGCCGACGTGCTGGCCGGACTGGTCGTCGCCCTGGCCCTGATCCCCGAGGCCATCGCCTTCTCCCTCATCGCCGGGGTCGACCCCCGCGTGGGCCTGTACGCCTCCTTCGTGATGGCCGTGTCCATCTCCTTCCTGGGCGGGCGACCCGCGATGATCTCCGCCGCCACCGGCGCGATGGCCCTGGTCGCGGCGCCGCTGTCCATGGAGTACGGCGTCGACCACCTGATCGCCGCCACCATCCTGGCCGGGCTCATCCAGGTCGCCCTGGGCCTGCTCGGGGTGGCCAGGCTGATGCGGTTCGTGCCGCCCAGCGTCATGACCGGGTTCATCAACGCCCTGGCCGTCCTCATCTTCACGGCCCAGCTGCCCTACCTGAAGGGCGTGGGCGTGCCGATCTACGTCATGGTGGCCGTGGGCCTGGTCATCGTCTTCGGCCTGCCCCGCCTGACCAAGGCGGTCCCCGCTCCGCTGGTGGCCATCGTCGTGCTCACCGTCGGCGCGCTGACCCTGGGCATCCCGGCGCAGACGGTCGGGGACATGGGCGAACTGCCCGGCACCCTGCCCGTGCCGCTGATCCCGGACGTGCCCTACACGCTGGACACGCTGGTGCTGATCGCCCCCTACTCGCTGACCCTGGCCCTGGTGGGGCTGATGGAGTCGCTGATGACCGCCAAGGTCGTCGACGACCAGACCGAGACCACCTCGAACCACGGCCGCGAGGCCCGCGGCCAGGGATTCGCCAACGTCCTGGTCGGGTTCTTCGGCGGCATGGCCGGGTGCGCGATGATCGGCCAGACCATGATCAACGTCAAGTCCGGGGCCCGCACCCGCGTCTCGACCTTCCTGGCGGGCACGTTCCTGATCATCCTGTGCGTGGCCCTGGGCGACCTGGTGGGCATGATCCCGGTCGCGGCGCTGGTGGCGGTGATGTTCTTCGTGGCCATCGTGACCTTCGACTGGCACAGCGTCGCCCCGGCCACCCTGAGGCGGATGCCCTGGACGGAGACCCTGGTCATGGTCGTCACCGTCGCCGTGGTCGTGGCCACCCACAACCTGGCCCTGGGCGTGATCGTCGGCGTCGTGGTGTCCATGGTGCTCTTCGCCCGCCGGGCCGCCGCGCAGGCCGACGTCACCAGCGTGCTCGACCCCGAGGGCGGCACCCGCGTGTACTCGGTGAACGGCGAGGTGTTCTTCGCCTCCACCGGCGAGCTGGTCAACCGGTTCGACTACACCGAACAGGGCCTGGAGAAGGTGGTGGTCGACATGTCCAACGCGCACGTGTGGGACTCCTCGGCCGTGGCCGCCCTGGACCAGGTCACCGAGCACTTCCGCAGGCACGGGGTGCGGGTCGAGATCACCGGTCTCAACGAGCCCAGTGCGAGCCTGCACAAGGAGCTGTCCGGAACCCTCACCGGCGGCCACTGAACCGAGCGGGCACTGCATCGAGCGGGTACTGCACCGAGGCGACGGGGAGCGGCCCGCCGGGGGTCCGGCGGGCCGCTCCCCGCGTTCCCCGGGCTGTCCCCCAGCCGCGTCGGGGCCGGGGAGGGGCGGGTGCGGACGTTCCGTCCGGGCACGCCTCGGCCGGAACGCACCCGGACGGGCAGGGCCCTGGTCGTGGGACGCGCGGCTCCCCCCGCCCCGGCGCGGTCAGGCCTCCTCGTCCACGTGGATCGCGCCGGTGGGGCACACCTGCCCCGCCTCGCGCACGGCCGGGTACAGGTTCTCCGGCGGCCGTTCGGTGAGCAGTTCGACGATGCCGTCCTCCTCCCGCTGGTCGAACACGTCCGGGGCGAGCAGCACGCACTGACCCGCGCCGCAGCACCAGTCCTGGTCGACGGTCACCCTCATGGTCGCTCCTCCTTCGTCGTCGCGGCGTGGTCGTGCCCGGCGGCCGGGGTGACGGGGGCGAGCCAGATCCCCGTGAGGGCGTCGACCAGCCCGGTCGCCGTGTCCTCCCAACTGCACCGGGGCGTCGCCGTCTCCTCGGCGAGCGCGCGCTCGCGTTCGGCGCACGTGTGCACGATCAGATGGCGGGTCATGTCCTCGCGTTCGGCGCGCACCTCCGGCGGCAGGTCCGGCAGACTGGCGCGCAGACCGGTGAGGATCCGCCTGAGCCGGGGCGCGGTCAGCGTCTCCTCGACCATGATCACGCGAAAGCCCGGATCGGTCATGACCTGTGCGGCGAAGCGGGCGAACCACGACGGGGGACCGAGGCCGGCCAGGTGCCGCGTCACCGGCCGGACCAGGCAGGCGATCCACTCCCGCACGCTCGGGGACTCCCCAGCCTCCTCGGCCATCCGCGACCACAGCAGTTCCATGGGCTCGGTGTGCGTGCGCACGATCGCGCGCACGAGGTCGGCCTTGGTGCCGAAGTGGTAGCCGACCGCCGTGTTGTTGCCCTGGCCCGCCGCCACGCTGATGCCCCGGTTGGACACCGCGAACAGGCCGTGTTCGGCGAACAGGCGCTCGGCGGTGGACAGGATCAGCTCCCGGGTGGCGCCGACCCGTTCGGTCCGCGTCTGCGACACGGTCACCACCGGACCGGAACCTCGCGCAGCCCGCCCACGACCAGGCCGTCGAGTCGCCGCAGCTCCGCCGCGGGAACGGCCAGCTCCAGCGTGGGCAGCCTGCGCAGCAGCACGTCGAGCACGGCCTGGAGCTCGGTGCGGGCCAGCGCCTGCCCCAGGCACGAGTGCGCCCCGGCGCCGAAGCCCAGGTGCGGGTTGGGCACGCGCCCCAAGTCCATCTCGTCCGCGTTCTCGAAGGCGCCCTCGTCCCGGTTGGCGGCGCCCATGCTGCACATGACGGTGGTCCCGGCCGGGACGGCGGCGCCGCCGATCTCGGTCTCCTCGGTGATGTAGCGCGGCAGGCCGAGCCCGGAGTTGGCGTCGAAGCGCAGGGCCTCCTCCACCGCGGAGCGCACCAGCGTCCGGTCGGCCAGCAGCCTCTCCCAGCGGCTCCGGTCGTCCAGCAGCATCGCCACCATCTTGCCGATCATGTTGGCGGTGGTCTCGTGCCCGGCGACCAGCAGGCCCATGCTGGTGGCGACCAGCGCGGAGGTGGGCAGGTCGACCCCGGCCTCGGCGGTCTCGGTGATCAGGGAGCTGATCAGGTCCTCGCGCGGCTCCGCCCGCTTGGCCTCGACGTGGCCGCCCATGTACGCGAGGAACTCGGCCTGGGCCCGGTCCATCTCCTCCTGGGAGTAGCGGGTGAGGTTGAGCAGCGCGTCCGACCAGTGGGAGAAGCGGTCGCGGTCGGAGTCGGGCACGCCGAGCATGTCGCAGATGACCCACACCGGCAGGGGGAAGCCCAGGTCCGCCCTGAGGTCCGCCGGGTGGCCGCGCTCCACCATGCCGTCGACGAGCTGGTCGGCCATGGCCTCGATCCCGGGCCGCAGCGCGTTCATGCGCCTGGCGGTGAACCACTTGCCGACCAGCCGCCGCCACTGCCGGTGCTCCTCCCCGCTGTCGGGGACCGCCGCCGCCAGGTCGCTGTTGAACACGCCGCCCGTCGCGCTGGCCGAGACCCGGGCCGCGTCCTCGGCGTCGAGCCGCCGGGTGAAGCGCGGGTCGGAGAGCACCCGCCTGACGTCCTCGTAGCGGGTGACCACCTCCGCCCGGTCGCCGCTGGGCAGCCGCACCCCGGCGACGGGGCACCGCTGCCTCAGCTCCGCCCACTCCGCGGGCGGCTCCAGCGCCTCCGGGCTGGGGATCGGGTAGTCCATGAGCCGTTCGGTCTCGTCGGCACCCACAGCCGTCACTCCTCTGCGTCAGCGGTACGTACACGTACAGTGAACGTCCGCCGCGACGTTGAGTCAAGCGACTGACTTAAAAAGTGGGCACACATGTGCGTGTTCGCCGCGCCCGCCGTCGCGGACCCGGGGCCGGGTCCGCGCGCGGGCGTCTGCTCAAACGGCCGACCAGCCGTTGTCCACCGGCAGGACCGCGCCGCTGATGCTGCTCGCCGCGTCGGAGGCCAGGAAGACGACGGCGGCGGCCAGCTCCTCGGCCCGGGCCACGCGGCCCATGTTGGACATGAAGGTGCCGAGGGTGGTCGGACCGTGGGGCGCGGAGGCGACGTCGACGGTGATCGAGGTGGCGGTGCCGCCGGGGGCGACGGCGTTGACCCTGATCCCCTTGTCGCGGTACATGACTGCGGTGGACTTGACCAGGCCGACCACGCCGTGCTTGGAGGCGGTGTAGGCGGCCCCGGCGGCGCTGCCGCGCAGGGAGGCCTCCGAGGCGGTGAAGACGACGGACCCTCTGCCCTGCTCCGCCATGAGGGGCAGAACGGCGCGGGTGAGCAGGAAGGGCGCGGTGAGGTTCACCCGCAGGAGCCGCTCCCAGACCGCGTCGGTGACGTCGGCGGTGGCGGACATGTCGTCCATGATCCCGGCGTTGTTGACCAGGACGTCGACACCGCCGAGGCGTTCGACGGCCGTGGCGACGACCTCGTCCACGACCTCCTGGCGGCTGAGGTCGCCGACCACGGTCTCGGCGGCGCCCCCGGCCGTGCGGATCTCCTCGGCCGCCTCCCGCGCGGTGTCGGCGTTGAGGTCGGCGACCAGGACCCTGGCGCCCTCCGCGGCGAAGCGCAGCGCGCTCGCGCGGCCGATGCCGGAGCCGCCTCCGGTGACGATGACGTTCTTGTCCTTCAGGCCCAGGCCGGTCATGGGAAGCCCTCTCGTAGCCGCTGGCGGCCACGGCGGCCGCTTTTGTCACTGTAGGACTTTTTGTCGCTAAGAGACAAATATTGCTGTGCCCGGCCCGGACGCCAGTAGAGTGGGTCCGCCCAGGCAGCGCGCACACGGGAGGGGGACGGTCGTGCCGAGAACACCGCCCACGGAGACGCCCCGCGCGCCCTCCGGACGTGGCCGCCCGCCCATGACCGAGCGGCGCAGGGAGATCGTCCGCACGGAGATCGCGCGCGCGGCCGTGCGGCTGTTCACCGAGAACGGGGTGTCGGGCACCACCGGCGACGACATCGCGCACGCGCTCGGCATCTCCACCAGGACGCTGTGGCGGTACTTCCCCAGCAAGGAGAGCTGTGTCCGGCCGCTGCTGACGACAGGTCTGGAGCACATGGCCGAACGCCTGCGCGCCTGCCCTCCCGGGGTCTCCCTCCTGGAGTACCTGGAGCGGGAGCGGTTCTTCGACGGCGAGCCTCAGTTCGACGGTGAGCCGCAGGTCGTGGAGGGGCCGGTCGCCGACCTCATCCGGATGACCCGCAGCGAACCGGCGCTCATGGCGGTGTGGCTGGAGGTCCACCACGCGGCCGAGTCCGTCTTCGCCCGGATCATCGCCGATCGCACCGGGGAGCCCGCCGACAGCCTGCCCGTCCGCGTCCAGGCGGCCACCCTCAACTCGGCGCTGCGCCTGGCCGCCGAGGAGCGGGCGCGCCTGGGGGGCGATGGGCCCGGTTCTCCGCCGGAGGGCGTGGGGCCGCTGCTGCGCACCGCGCTGACCACCGCGGCCCGCGGCCTGCCCGCCTTCGGGCACGACAGCGGGCACGACCACGGGGACGACCACGGGGACGGCAGCAGGGACGCGTCCTCGGGCTGAGACTGCCTCGGGTCGGAGTCGTCTCCGGGGACGCGGTGACGCCTCCGGTGCCGTGGTGACGCCTCCAGTATCGCGGTGGCCGCGCCGCACTCTCCAGGACTTCGCCCGCCGGACCGCCCCGCCGGGGTCCGGCCTCGCGGGATCCGGCCTGACGGGGCTCACCTCGCGAAGTACAGGACCAGCGAGCCCAGGGCCAGGGCCAGGTAGGCGAGCGGATAGGCCAGTGCGTAGTTGCGCGCCCGCAGGTGCGCGGCCACCGCCCCCACGAAGAACAGCGTCAGCCCCAGCGCCGCCGCGGCCCCGACCACCGGGACGCCGAGCAGGCCGAGGAGCAGGCCCAGCGCGCCCGCGCCCTTGAGGAGGCCGAGGGCGGTCAGCCACGACTCGGGAACGCCCACGGCGGCGGAGTTGGCCAGGACGAACCGCGCGCGCAGCAGGTCGGCGACGGCCATGCCGCCGTTGGCCAGGACGGCGAGCACGGTCACCAGGACGTAGACGGCGTTCATGCCACTGCTCCCTCTTCGGGTCGGGAATCGCAGGAGTCCTCTCCTCGACGGTTCGCGACCGGAAAAGGTGACACGGAGCTTCCACGGAGTTGCCGGGGCGCGCCTCCGCACTGGAGACGCGCCCGGCCCCGGACGTGCGGACCGTCCGAGACATGTGCCCCCATCCGACCGAAAGTGTTGCCAGGGCGACGCATGAGCCCTTGAACTGCGGTGATCTTGTACTTATAGCGAGGCTCGACCGCCGACATCGGCTATAAGTACAAGATCACGGTGGATGAGGCGGACTGGTGGACCTTTCCGGTCAGCGCGCTACTCCGGGAAGACGGCTTCGGGAACCTCCACCCGCGCCCAGTCGGTGTCCGCGCCCAGGTGGAACGACGGGTAGGCGGGCTGGTTGTAGCCGGTCTGCTGCCGGGCCACGTCCACCCGGTACTGCGGGTCGTGCATGAGGGTGTGCAGCCGGTGTCCGGTCACCTCGGTGCTGGTGAGGATCCGCAGCGCGCCGCTGTCCCGCGTGCGCAGGACCAGCTCCTCGCGCCAGTCGCCGAGCACGTCCGCGACCAGGGCGGGGTTGCCCTTCGTCCCGTTGTTGGTGAGCGTGCCCCCGGCGGTGAGCAGGGTGCCGCGCCGCCAGTCCTCGATCCTCGGGTCCTCGGTGCCCTCGATGACCTGCGTGGTCATGTCGGCGGACCAGCGGATGCTCATGTTCGTGCCCGGGGTCTCATCGCCCAGGAACTCGCCGTCCGCGCTCCACAGGCCCGCCTCGGCCCCACCGCCCGGCGGCATCGAGGACCACGCCTCCAGGCCGGGGACGTCCGGGTCGACGTCACCGACCATGCCCCGGCCGGTGTCGGTGCCCGTGTACCCGCCGAACAGCACCTCGCCGGTGGCCGCGTCGCGCATCGCGAACCCGTACGGCGCGCTCGCGCCGCCCTCGTGCACGGTCCAGACCTCCAGGCCCTCGCGCTCCGGGTCGAGGTCGCCCACGTGCATCGCGTCGCCGTGGCCGAGTTTGGTCGTCTCGCCCTCGATGCTGCTCCCGGGCGGGCCCTCGGCGTGCGAGGAGTACAGCAGCGACCCGTCGTCGTCCAGGGTCGCGGAGCCGTAGACGATCTCCTGGCGGCCGTCGGCGTCCACGTCGGCCACGCCGAAGGAGTGGAAGCCCTGGCCAGCGAGCGTGCCCAACTCGGGATCGGAGCCCCGGCCGCCGTGCGGGGAGGCGTTGAACGGGTTGTCCATGGGCACGTGCCCGCTGTCCGCGATCCAGCGCAGGCTGATGTCCTCGCCGTCGAAGTCGTAGGCGGCCACGGCCGAGCGCGTGTAGTAGCCCCGGGCGAACACCGCCGACGGGCTGGCGCCGTCCAGGTAGGCCACGCCGGAGAGCAGCCGGTCCACCCGGTTGCCCGGCTCGATGCGCGACATCGCGTAGTCGCCCCACAGGAGGCCGTCGTCGCCCCGTCCCGGCTCGTAGCGGACGGTGTCCAGCTCCGCGCCGGTCTCGCCGTCGAACACCGTCAGGTACTCGGGGCCGTCCACGATGAAGCCCTCGAACTCGCGCAGCTCGTTGCGCGCGCTGCGCGAGGGCGCGTACTCGTCGAGGAAGAAGTCCGCGAGGGCCCCGGCGTCCGCCTCGCTCAGCGGGTAGTCGTACCGGGGCTCCTCACCGAAGGCCTCCTCCAGGGTGGCGGGCCAGTTCCCGGCCACGACCTCGGAGTGCTCGTGCCAGTTCCGGAACATCTGCACGACGTGCTCGCGGTAGTCCCCGGCGCTCATCCGGTAGTCGTCGCCGTGCCCGACCCCGGCCTCGACGTCTTCGCGCGGCAGGGTGATGTGCTCCTCGGAGGCTTCACCGCCCTCGCCGAAGGTCAGCGTTCGGGTGCCCGGGGCGGTCTTGAGCATGATCTCCGAGCGGCCGTCGCCGTCGAGGTCGTAGACGACGAACTGCGTGTAGTGCGCGCCCGACCGGATGTTGACGCCCAGGTCGATGCGGTGCAGCAGCTCGCCGTCCAGGGTGTAGGTGTCCACGTACGTCGGGCCGGTGTAGCCACGCTGGGAGACGTCCTTGGAGTTGGTGGGGTCCCACTTGACGACGAACTCGTACTGTCCGTCGCCGTCCACGTCGCCGACGCTGACGTCGTTGGCGGTGTAGTCGTACTCCTCGCCCGCCGGGGTGGTGCCGCCCTCGGGCTTCTGGAGCGGCAGGTCGTGGTGCCCCTCGGCCCACACGGCGGCCTCGCCCTCGGGGCCGACGCCGGGCCTTCCCCGGGGGACGGGGACGACCCGGTACTCGGAGTCGGCGCTGCCCTCCTCGTCCAGGAAGTTAGTGCTGTCGCGCACGATCGCGATGACGTCGCCGTCCCGGTACACCCGGAACTGCGGGCCCCGGAGCCCGGAGTAGGTGTGCCCGCCGACCTCGGAGGCCAGCAGACGCCAGCTCAGGAAAACGCCTTCCGGGGTGTCGACCGCGACCAGGCCGCGATCCAGCCGTTCCAACTGGATGCCGGAACCGGTGTCCGGCTCGGCCAGCGCGGTGGAGCTTCCGGCCATCACCAGGGCACATACGCCCGCGACCAGTGGACTCGTTCTTCGGACGGAACGCGGGGGGATCCCCATGGGCACGCCTCCTTGTACGGCGGGGTGACCCACGTTACAAGGCAAGCGCTTTCCAACCAATACCCCCAGAGCACGGAGAGCGGAGAGCGGAAAGCGGAGGTGACAGGCGGGAGGAGAAGAACACGGGCGGGCCGGAACCGCTGGTGGCGGCCCCGGCCCGTGCGTGGTGTTGGCGAGCGGTGGTGAGAGTGGTGGTGAGTGGTGCTGGTGGCGGTGACCGGTCAGGCCGGTGCGGGGGTGAGGGCCTCGACGGCCAGGGCGGGCGGCATGAACGGGGCGTCGTGCGGCCACAGGAGCAGGAGGAGGGCGTCAACACTTGCGGCTTCGAGGAGTCCGGTGGGGGTGACGGCCCAGAAGGACTGGGTGGCCTCGCCGTAGTAGACGATCAGGTGGCGGTGGCGGGCCTGGACTGCGGCGGCCTGGGTGTGTTCACGGGCGAACTCCGCGCGGTGGCCGCCCAGGCGGGGCAGACGCTGCGCGCGGCGGACGCGGCAGGAGGGGTGCTCGCACACCGGGCAGACCGGACCGATGAGCGGGGTGCGGCGCGGGAGCGGAGGGATTGGCCGGGGCATCGGTCGAACGTCGTCCGAACGGCGGGGCGAGGGGATAGGGTTCTGCATCAGATCCTCTTTCCTTGCATATGAGCTGTTTGGTTTCTGGGGGTTCAGGGCCCGGGAGAAGCGCTGCAACGCTTTCCTGGGCCCGTCTCATGTCAGAGGTCGGTGTGGGTGTTCCACCGGCTTCCGGTGAGGTCGTAGGCCAGTGAGAACCACACCGTGCGGTAGTGGGCGTTGCCGTTGTCGCCCCACTCGGTGGCGAAGGCGTCCACCATGGCCAGGCCCCGGCCCGATTCGGCGTCCAGGTTCAGGCCGTTCTCCTTGGGTTCCAGGCGGGAGTCCTTGTCGCGCAGGCCGCCCCGGTCGCGGCAGGCCAGGTGCAGCCCGGTGCGGTGGCGGTGGACGAGGAGGGTGTAGCTGCCTCCGGGTCGGCCGGAGAGGCTGTGGCGGATCGAGTTGTTGGCCAACTCCGATCCCAGCAGCGTGAACAGGTAGCGGTAGTCGGTGTCCCGTGCGGCGGCGCAGGTGTCCAGGAACGCCCGTACCAGCGGCATCACGGCCGGGGTTCCGGCGAAGTCGTAGCGGCGCATGCGGTAGTTGGGCCGCTCGGGCTGGCGGGTGAAGTAGTGGCGGTGGACCGGCCGGATGAAGCTGGTCAGCGGGACCGTGGCTTCTCCCAGCGCGGGCATGGGCATCGGGGCGGGAGCTTGTGCGGGCATGACGAACACACTCCTTGGCGTGAGCAGGGGTTTCGTGGTGCCCGTTGGAGGAGTCTCACGGATGCCGTGATGCGCGGAACGGGCAGGGCGTAGCCTGACCGACATGAACTCTGTGTGATCCATCAGTCACTGGCCACACCCCCATAATGAATTCTTGGAATCTCAAAAGTCAAGCGAATCCTTGGAATCCTTCTAGGCCTTGCTAGGCTTCCCCCATGAAACCCAGCTTCAGCCCCACAATTCGCCGACGACGCCTCGCGCGTATACTTCGCGACTTTCGCGAAGAATCCGGACATACGCTAGATACAGCATCTAAAGGGTCAGGCGTACCCAGAAGCACCATCGGGAGGCTCGAAGGCCCCGAAGGCAAACGCATCCAGACAGCTCACCTGGACGCATTGGCTCGGCTGTACAACATGGACGAGGAGTCCTGGAAAAGCCTTCACCAACTGGCCAAAGATGCGGGCGAGCGAGGCTGGTGGTCCAAGTACAAGGACGTCTTCAGCACTGATGGCCTGCCGTCCTTCGAGGTTGAGGCCTCGTGCATCCGGACCTACCAAGCCCAGGTACTCCCTGGCCTTCTCCAAACCCCCGCCTACACACGAGCCGTCTTCACGGGCACCAACACGTTTCAGGAGGAGCAGATCCAGCGCCATGTCGATGGCCGCATGAAACGGCAGGAGATCCTCGAACGTCTCTACCCGCCCGAGTACGTGGCGATCATCGACGAAGCCGCCCTGCGCCGGTTCGCAGGAGGGGCGGAGGTGATGAGAGAGCAACTGGACCACCTCACAGACATGGCGAAGCGTTCAAGGATCTCCATTCACGTCCTGCCCTTCTCTTCAGGGATGCACGCAGCACACCTTGGAAGCTTCCAGATCCTTGAGTTCCCAGAACCAACGGACCCCACCATTGGGTACATGGATACACCAACCTGTAAAATCTTCTCAGAAGAGGACGAAGAGATACGTCGCTATGAAGCCATGTGGCGCGAGGCTCACAACGCCGCGCTCACCGCAGCTCAGAGCGTGAGCTTCATCAGGGACCTGATCACATCGCTGAAGGGCACTGTATGACCGTTCTCAGCTTCAAGAAGAGCAGCTACAGCGGCGCCAGTGAAGACTGCGTCGAGGTCGCCCACATCCCCACGGGCTTCCGCAAGAGCACCTACAGCGGTCGGGGCCAGGACTGCGTTGAGGCAGCCGACCTCCCCTGCGGCACTGCCGTCCGCGACTCCAAGCACCCCGGCGCCGGACATCTCCCCTTTCCCGCCGCCGAGTGGAGCGGCTTCCTGAGAACCGCCCTTTCGCACTGACCCCCAGCACCACCGATGCCCGGCTGCCTCCCCCGAGGACCACGGCCGGGCATCACTGTTCCCAGGGAGCAGGCATCCCAGCCACCTCGTCCGTCTCCCGGATCAGCCCAGGGAGTTGAGGATGAACAGAAGCAGGGCGGTCAGCGCCACCGAGACCACCAGCGACATGACACAGCCCAGGCGGTTGCTGAAGAAGACGAACACGGCACTCCCTCCACTCTCAGCCGCTCCCGAAGGACTGAGCACGGTTACCGGTCCCCTACCCCGCCTGCCCCGTCCCAGTACGAGTGCCTCCGGCCGCATCTTCAGGGCGAGCCAACCTCAACCCCCAAATACCGCCAGATGAATCGCCTTGAGGGCATACCAGAGAAAGCTGGCAGAAAACAAGGCAAGAACAGCCGTAGCCAAGTTCCTCTGCAAGCGGTACGCGACTCCCCCTCTTCGACTCCTGCCTGTGACCAGCCTTTCGAACTGGCCATCCATGGCATCGAATAATTGATCAAAATACCTGTGATTCAGCCAAGCCAGAAGAGCAAGGAAGGCAGAGAGAAATAAGAAAAGGGCAATTCCATACCACATCTCGCTCACCACAAGCCAGAAAAATGAGGATTACTGAAACACGCAACCCAAGACCAAGGACCCACAAGCCAACACAGGCAGGGGGAAGCCAACAAAGCTAGTATCCGAGACTCAGAAGATAAAAAAGGACAAAGGATGCAAGTGATGCACAAGCAAGGAAAGTCAGATTGAGGTGCAGTGAAGTCACGACGCCAGAACCCTCCACAGTCACAGGTTCAGCCTTACTTCTTTCCACGAAATTCTCGATCTCTCTAGCACACCTCCGGTTTGTTGGGTAACCAGCAAGCTGACCAACCAGTGACCCTCCCAGATTGAGACACCACCACTTACTCCCATCCTTAAGGATAATATCCACACCCCCCTCCCAAAGCACCCTAGAAACGGTTCGAGCCGGAATGGCGTGCTTCACCAGAAAATTCTTAACGACAACAGCATCGCCCCGCAGTTCAACATGAGTGAAGTATGAAACCTTCAGAAAGAACCAATAAGCAACAGGGTAGAATGCCGAATAAAAGAACCACTCCCATCGGTAAACTCCACTCTCGGACCCGAGGGCTTGCGAGACACCACCAAACCAGAAAAGACCAATGATGAAGCTTACGATTACGCCAAAGGAAGCTGTCCACCGATTCCGCAGAGTCCTGAACAGGCTCTTCCTTCGAGGCTTATGAAAGACACTCACGAGACCATCCTCACCAGGCCCCCGCCGTGTTACCGGCTCCTACCATGCTCACGCCATCACAGCATGATTCCTCGGGCTCTATGAATTCGATTCCCTCACCTGAGACGGATCCGCAGCGGACCACTCCAGGCTGATCTGGTCTCCTACATCGACACCTTCATGGTCCCTCCGAACGTACTCGCGATACATCAGCCCCTGAACGATGTACTCAACCTGCGCATGCTCCAAACAGCCCCCGGAGTTACGGGATCGACACTCCAAATCAACGATGACGCCCTCCCCTGCTTGCGGGTTCTCCAGTTCCGGTTCTCCTCGAAGGAAGGAAACCCCCAGCATCACACCAATGAGGAGAACGAAGGCCAGAACTGCGATTCCAAGTGTTTCCTTCGGGAAGAACCAAGGCTGCTTCACCGGCGCATCGCGGAACTTACGAAGATGAACCAGGTCAGCAGCCGTGACCACAGCCAGGGCTCCACCCCAGAACAGAAGTGCGAACCCTGCTGGAAACCAGGGAACCAGTGCCCCGTTCTCGATGATGTCATGTGCGGTGAACCGGAGGGCTGGGACCACCATGAGACCCAATCCGAGGCCCAAGACCGAAAACCCCAGCAAGGGCTTCCAAGATCTGAGAATTTTTTCCTTCCCCACCGATTTTTCATGCCCTTCCCTTCGAGCCCTGCATATCTCCGCACGAGGGCCCGAGGGGTGGAACATCACCAGGAAAGTGGCCAAGAACAGGATCGGTATCCCGTACAGAATTCTCGGAAGCCAGAAGGAGCCGTTGAGGCGCGCATACGAAGGAAGATCCTCAACGTAGGACACCTCCACTGACTCCGGGGGATCGGCCGCATCGAAACTTCCGGAGGCGACGGTCTCCACAGTGGAATTTCCCCCCTCAGGGGTAAACCTGACTATCAGCTCACCGCCCTCCACACCGACAACCTGGGCTTCTGCCGATTCCGAATCGAACGCGATCACCTTGTAGAGGAAAGCCTCCTCCACCGCAGGGACCACGAACCACATGGCAGAAATGATGCCCACGAACGGCAAGAGGAGAACGATCGCGGCAATACTTCTACGCGAGATATCCATTCACACAGCTTTCGAACCCAAAATCAAGAATACTATAGTTCAAGCCGCCTTGAAATTCACCGCCACAAATGACTGTCTCGGCGCCACATCATATGCCCACGCTCCGGTCTGGGTCGGCCCCGTGAGTCCGTTGACACTTCACCGGTGAACCCACGCTCACCCACCTCCGACATGGGTTCGTCGCTGTACTCGCTGGGTGGTGGAACCGAAGGCCAGGCGGCTTCTCCGAGGGCGTGGTTCCGGAACGGCCTCATCAGCGGCTCCGGACACGGCAGGAGCTGGACCGAGGTGATGAGAGGCGCCCCGAGGCTCTGGGGGCAGGCTGACAAGCCCGGTCTCCCGCGACACATGGGTATCAACCTGACGTAGGAGTCTTGCATCTGCCCGACAAATCATGAAGGTTTTCTCCTAGGGCAGACCCGGACGCCGCGCGCGGTGACCGCACCGGAGCGCATCCCTTCCGGCTGCCCCTGTCCGCACGACAGCAGCCGGAAGGAGCCCACGTTGGTGAACCCGGACCCGAGCCGTTCCGCGCTCCCGGCCGCCGGAGGCGCGGCCCTGATTCCCCACATCGGCGCCCTGGGCGCCGCCCTCGCCGCGGTGCTCACCGCGTCGTTGCTCCACGCGCCGCACGCGGCGGCGGCCGCTCCGGCCGCCCCGGCGACGCACGCCTCCGCCGAGCAGTGCGCGGTCGATCCGCAGGCCCCGCCCAAGCGGCAGATGCGCGCCGAGTGGATCGCCTCGGTGGTCAACATCGACTGGCCCAGCGAGCAGGGCCTCTCGCCCGATGAGCAGAAGGCCGAGCTGATCGACCTGTACGACCGGGCGAAGGCCGACGGGCTCAATGCCGTGTTCGTGCAGATCCGGCCGACCGCCGACGCGTTCTGGCCGTCCCCGCACGAGCCCTGGTCGGAGTGGCTCACCGGCGAACAGGGGGCCGACCCCGGCTACGACCCGCTGGCGTTCGCGGTCGAGGAGGCGCACGCCCGCAACCTGGAGTTCCACGGCTGGTTCAACCCCTACCGGGTGGCCATGCACGACGACCCCTCGCGCCTGGTGGCCGACCACCCGGCCCGAGTCAATCCGGACTGGGCGTTCGCCTACGGCGGCAAGCTCTACTACGACCCGGGCATCCCCGAGGTGCGCGCGTTCGTCATCGAGGCGATGATGCACGCGGTCGAGAACTACGACCTGGACGGCGTCCACTTCGACGACTACTTCTACCCCTACCCGGTGGCGGGCGAGACGGTGCCCGACCAGGACACGTTCGCCGAGTACGGCGACGGGTTCAACGACATCGGGAACTGGCGGCGCGACAACGTCAACCGCATGGTCCAGGAGATGGACGAGGCGGTGCACGCCGCCAAGCCGCACGTGAAGTTCGGCATCAGCCCGTTCGGGATCTGGCGCAACGACACCAGCGACCCGAACGGCTCCGACACCGGCGGCTTCGAGTCCTACAGCCAGATCTACGCCGACAGCCGCAGGTGGGTGCGCGAGGGCTGGGTGGACTACATCAACCCGCAGGTCTACTGGGAGATCGGCCTGCCCGTGGCCGACTACGCGGTGCTCGTCCCCTGGTGGGAGCAGGTCACCGAGGGGACCGACGTACACCTCTACATCGGCCAGGCCGCCTACAAGGTGGGCAACGCGGGCGCCTGGTCCGACCCGGACGAACTGTCCCGGCACCTGGACCTCAACCGCGAGTACCCGGGCGTGGACGGGGACGTCTACTTCAGCGCCAACTCGCTGCGCACCAACGCCAGGGACGCCATGGACGTCGTAGTCGAACAGCACTACTCCCACCCCGCCCTGATCCCGGTCAAGGAGGACCTGGGCGGGGCCGCTCCCGAGCCGCCGGTGGTCACCGCCGCCGCGCGGGCCGAGGGCGGCACCGAGCTGACCATCCGCCCCGGTCGCGGCGGCAGGCCTACCTACTACGCGGTCTACGCCCTGGACGGCGCGCCCGGACGGCAGGAGGTCCCGTGCGCCGTGCAGGACCCGCGCGCCATGGTCCGCACGGTGCGCGCGGCCGAGGACGGGGGCGAGACGGTCTTCACCGCGCCCGGCGGTGAGGACGTCACCTACTACGTGACCGCCCTGGACCGGCTGCACCACGAGAGCACGCCGAGCAACCCGCGGCACGTGCCCTGACGTGGGACGGAGCGAGCGGGGCCCGGCGCGCGTGCGCCGGGCCCCGCGGCCGTTCCCCCGCCCGGACCTCAGACCACGACCGTCCCCCACCCGGATCGCGGACCGCGGCCGTTCCCGCCGGGCCCTCGAACCGCGACCGTCCGGACCGGCGTTCCCTCGCGGTCCCCTCCCCGCTTCCGTCTCCGCACGCACCGCCCGCGCTCCGGACTCACGTCCCGGCCCGACCCGGACTCACGTCCCGGCCCGCCCCGTGGTCGGTCCGTGGTCGGTCCGTGACACCACGGCGACGGACCGGCGAAGAACGCGCCAACTCCCCCGCCCGGACCTGGCCACGGCGCGCGCCGCTGGGCCAGACTCGCCGGGACCGTTCGCTCCCCCCGCTAAGGACCGCAGAGGATGACCCTCCCTCCACGCTCCCCCCGCCTCCTACCCCCGCTGCTCGCCCTCGCCGTCGGCGCCGCCCTGCTGTCCCCCGCCCCGGCGGCCTCGGCGGAGCCCGCCCCGGCCGAAACCGCCGCCGCGGTCGCCTCGCCCGTGGACCACGTGGACCCGTTCATCGGGTCCGCCAACGGCGGCAACACCTACCCCGGCGCGGTCCGGCCGTTCGGGATGATCTCCTGGAGCCCGACCACCACGCGCGGGGACCAGACCGACACCGGCGCGGCCAACGGCTACTCCTACGACGTCACGCGGGTCCGGGGTTTCGCCCTCACCCACGTCAACGGCGCCGGGTGCCACCCCGGGGCCGCCGGGGACGTGCCGATCATGCCGGTCACCGTGCCCGTGGACTCGTCGCCCAGCGCCGACACCCGCGACGAGGTGTACGCGAGCGACTTCGACCACGCCGACGAGTCCGCCTCCCCCGGCCGCTACACCGTGACCCTGGACAACGGCGTGCGCACGGACCTGAGCGTCACCGACCGGGCCGGTGCCGGGGAGTTCGACTTCCCCGAGGGCGCCCCCGCCAGCCTGCTCTTCCGCACCTCCAACTCGCTCAACGGCAGCGAGGACGCCGACGTCCGCATCGACGAGGAGGCCCGCACGGTGAGCGGTTCGGTGCTCACCGGCGCTTTCTGCGGACAGCGCGCCAACGGCGGCGAGAACAACCGCAACTCCTACTACCGGCTGCACTTCACCGCGCGCTTCGACACCCCCTTCACCGGGGTCGGCACGTGGGAGGACGGCGAGCTGAAGCCCGGCGCCACCACCGCCTCGGGCGGTGAGGGCTACGACCGCGACCAGCGGCGGGGCCGGGGCTCGGGCGGCTACGTCTCCTTCCCCGAGGGCTCCGACGTGGGCGTGCGCGTGGGCATCTCCTACGTCAGCGCGGAGAACGCCGAGGAGAACCTCGACGCCGAGATCGCGCCCGGGCAGAGCGTGGACGCGGTCGCCGCGTCGGCGCGGGAGGCCTGGGACCGGCGCCTGCGCACGATCCGGATCGGCGGCGGCACCGGGGACCAGCGCACCGCCTTCTACACGGCGCTGTACCACTCCCTGCTCCAGCCCAACCTGGTGAGCGACGTCGACGGCCGCTACCCGGGCATGGACGGCGAGGCGCACCGCGTGGCGGACGGGCAGGGCGCCCAGTACACGAACTTCTCCGGCTGGGACCAGTACCGCGCGCAGGTCCAGCTGCTCGCGCTGCTGGAACCGGAGGTCGCCGGGGACTTCGCGCAGTCCCTGCTCAACTTCTCCGAGCAGAACGGCGGCGTGTGGGACCGCTGGGTGCACATCAACGGGCCCACGCACGTGATGACGGGCGACCCCTCCGCCGCGACGCTGGCGACGTTCGCCGCGATGGGCGTGGACGGGTTCGACGCCGAGGCCTCCTACGCGTCCCTGCGCGCCCAGGCCACCGAGCCGCATCCCGACGGCCTGTCCGACGCCGGGTGCCCGGGCCAGTGCGAGGGCCAGCGCCCGAACCTGGAGCGCTACCTCGAACTCCGCTACGCGCCGCAGGACGACTGCCACTGCTGGGGCGGGGCCGCGGAGACGCTGGAGGCCTCCGTGGCGGACAACGCGCTCGCCCAGTGGGCGGAGCGTCTGGGGCGTGCGGACGACGCCGCGGTGTTCGCCGAGCGCGGCGGGTACTGGCGCAACGTCTACAACCCCGGGGCCACGGCGGACGCGGGCTACATGCAGGCGCGCGACGCGGACGGGTCCTGGGTGACGCCCTTCGACCCGGGGCGCGACACCGGGTTCGCGCAGGGCACGAGCGCGACCTACACGTGGATGGTGCCGCACGACGTCGGCGGCCTGGCCGAGGCGATGGGCGGCCGGGAGACCGCGGCCGGGCGCCTCGACGGGTTCTTCCGTACCCCTGACGGCGAGTGGTCGGTGGGCGGCGGCGACCCGCTGCGCTACGACCCCACCAACGAGCCGGGCATCCACGCCCCGTGGATGTACAACGCGCTCGGACAGCCGTGGAAGACCCAGGAGACGGTGCGCGAGATCGTGGACACCCAGTACGGGACGGGGCCGGGCGGCCTGCCCGGCAACGACGACCTGGGCACGATGTCGGCCTGGTACGTGTTCTCGGCGCTGGGCCTGTTCCCGCAGGCGCCGGGGCGCGGCGAGCTGCTGCTGTCGTCCCCGGTGTTCTCCTACGCCAGGATCGCGCCGAGCGGACGCGAGCCGATCACCGTCGTCGCCCCGAACGCCGGGCCGGACACGCCCTACATCGGTTCGGTGCGCCTGGACGGGCGGGAGCACACGCGTTCCTGGCTGCCGGAGTCCTTCCTCGGCGAGGGCGGGCGCGTCACGCACGTGCTGGTCAGCGAGCCCGACACCGCGTGGGCGACCGCAGCGGAGGACCTGCCGGTCGACCGCTGAGGCGGTGGGCGGGCGTCGCGCCCTGGAGCGCGGCGTCCGCCCTGTCCGGGCGTCCGCCCGGACAGGCGGTTCTCAACGGCCTCCCGCGCGCCGCACCTCCGGCAACCCCGGTGCGGGCCCGGCGCGGGAGAGCAGGACCAGGACCCCCGCGGCGGCGGCCATCACGGCTCCCAGCACCGCCCAGCCCGGCGTCCCGGCGGACAGCACGAGCGGGAGGGCCAGCGCCGACCCGAGCACGCGCGCCAGGGACGCCGCCATGCCGAACACCGACTGGTACTGGCCCTGGAGGGCGGCCGGGGCACGGCGCAGCGCCAGGTGCCAGGCGGGCGGTCCGGCGCCGACCTCTCCGACGGTCAGCAGGACGATGCCGGTGAGGATCAGGGCGGCGGCCGCCACCGGGCCGCCACCGGACGCCGTTCCGAACAGGACGCAGGCGACCGCGAGCGAGAGACCGGCGACGGCCGCCGACCGGGCGGCTTGCGCGTCCGTGCGCACCCGCGCGGACCACGGCGTCTGGAGGGCGAGGACCAGGGCCGTGTTCAGTCCCAGCGCGACGGCCGCCACCCACTCGGGCGCCGACGTGCGCGTGCTCAGCCACAGCGGAAGGATCACCGACAGCACGGGCATGCACATCTGGACGAGGGCCGACGCGCCGGTGACCGCGGCCAGGCGCGGGTCCCGCAGGGCGGGGAGTCCGCGCCCCGCGGACCCCGGGGCGGGCCCGCCGCGGTCCAGGGCGCGGGGCAGGCCGTGGAGCAGGGCCGCGCACACGAGCGCGACCACCGCACCCGCCGCGAAGACGGCGAGGAAGGCCGGCCGGGTGCCGACCGCCAGGACCAGGGCCCCGGCCACGGTCCCCGCGCCCAGGCCCGCGTTGAGGAGGGTGTGCATGCGTGCCCGCGCCCGCACCCGCTGGGCGGGAGGGACCTGGGAGGCGACCAGGGCGTGCCGGGCCGCGCCCACCCCGGCCTGCGCCACCACGAACAGGACCGCTCCGACCGCGTACGTCCACAGGTCGTCCGCCACCAGGTGGACGGCCAGCGCGACGGCGACCAGCACGCTGTGGGCGACCGCCGCGCGGCGCAGGCCGACGGCGTCGGCCACCGCCCCCAGCGGCGCCGCCGACAGGAGGGCGCAACCGGCGGCGAGGGCGAGGACCAGCCCGATCGTCCGGGCGGGGAGCCCCACCAGGGTGCCGAAGTACAGGACGGCGGTGGCGAGGACGGCCCCGTCGGTGACGGCGCTGACGAACTGGACCGCATACACGCGCCGTACCGGTGGCGAAGGCGCGGCGGAGGGCCCGGGGCCGGTCGCGGACGGGCGGGCGGGGTCGTGGGCAGGAAGGGGCATGCCCCGACGTTAGAAGCCGGTGGCCCCGGTATACAGTCCGATTCCGTGGACAGAACGTGGGCCGTTTCGGGGATCGACCTGCACGTGGAGGTGGCGGGGACACGGGTCTCCCGTTCGCTGGAGGAGGCGCTGCGCCGGGCCGTCGCCAGCGGCGGGATTCCGGGCGGCACCCGCCTTCCCGCCACCCGCACGCTCGCGGCCGACCTGGGGGTGTCCCGCAACAGCGTGGCGCGGGCCTACGAGCAGCTCACGGCCGAGGGCTGGCTCGACGCCCGCGTCGGAGCCGGGACGTGGGTGTCGGACCGGGTCGCGCGGCCGGTCGCGCCCCCTCCGCCTCCGGTGCCGACCGGTCCGGTCCTGGACCTGCGCGGCGGTGTCCCGGATCCGACGGCCTTCCCCCGGCAGGAATGGGCGTCGGCCGTCCGGCGGGCGGTGTCGGGCGCTCCGGCGGACGTGTTCGGCTACACCGACCCCCGCGGGGCGCCCGCGCTGCGGGAGGCCCTCGCGGGGTACCTGGCCCGGGCCCGCGGTGTGCGCGCCAGCGGCGAGAACGTGTTCGTCGGCAGGGGGTTCGCGGACGTGCTGGCGGTGGTGTGCGGGGCCCTGCGGGCGCGGGGCGCGCGCCGTTTCGCGGTGGAGGAGTACGGGCACGGAGCGCACCGCCGGATCATCCGCGCCCACGGCTTGGAGGTGCTCGCGCTCCCGGTGGACGAGGGCGGCGCGGACGTCTCCCTGCTCGACGGCTCCGGTGCCGAGGCGGTCCTGCTCACACCGGCCCACCAGTTCCCGACGGGTGTCCCGCTGGCCGCCGACCGGCGTGTGCGGCTCGTCCGCTGGGCGGAGCGCACCGGCGCGCTGGTGGTGGAGGATGACTACGACGGCGAGTTCCGCTACGACCGCGGGGCCGTCGGCGCGTTGCAGGCCCTGGCCCCGGAGCACGTGCTCTACGCCGGAACCGCCAGCAAGTCGCTCGCCCCGGCGGTGGGGCTGGCGTGGGCGGTCGCGCCCCCGTCGCTGGTGCCCGCGATGGTGGCGCGCAGGGAGTCGACCGGCGGGGGCCAGGACGCGCTCAACCAGCTCGCGCTCGCGGAGTTCGTGGCCTCCCACCAGTACGACCGCAACGTCCGCCGCCTGCGCCACCGCTACCGCGCCCGCCGCGAGGCCCTGGACACGGCGGGCCGCGAACGGCTTCCGGGCTGCCGGGTCTCGGGGCTGCGCGCGGGGCTGCACTGCCTGGTGGAGCTTCCCGAGGGGACCCGGGAGGGTGACGTGGCGGCCGAGGCGGCCCGCCGCGATCTGGTCCTGGAGGGCCTGTCGTCCTTCGCCGCGGCTCCGGACCGCCCCGACCGCGCTCCCGGTCGCCGTCCGAGTGTGGTCGTCGGCTACGGCGCCCCTCGCTCCCACCAGTACGCGCGGGCGCTGGCGGCGGCCGTCGACGCCGTCGCCGCCGTGGCCTCCCCACGTTGACGCGCGGGGCGCGCCTCCCCCTCACCCGGCGGCGTGCAGCGGGCGTGCGCGCAGGGCCGCGACGGCCGGAACCAGGCTCGCGAGCAGGCCGACGGCCACGACGGCACCGGCCACCGGCAGGTACTGGTCCAGGGGGACGGCGAGCACCGCCCCGCCTCCGATGAGGGCGTGGCCCACGGCGGCCAGCCCGGCCAGCGCCGTGGCGGTGCCCAGCGCGACCCCCGCCAGCGACACCGCCAGGGCCTCCCCCGCGACCATGCCCGCGACCTGGGTTCGCGAGGCCCCCACCAGGCGCAGCAGGGCGAAGCCCCGCGCGCGTGCCGAGACGGAGACGACGAGGGCGTTGACCGCGCTCACCCCGGCGAAGCCCGCCACCAGGACCACCATGAGGTGGGTGATCCACGCGTCCTCCTGGCCGATCCGGGCCTGGGCCGCGATGTGCTCGGCGTGGTCGGCGACCCGGAGTTCGGGCCCCGCGTCGATCGCCTCCTCCAGCAGGGAGGCCGTCTCCCGGGCGTCGGCCGAGGGGTCGAGCGCCACGTACAGGCCGTTGTACAGGGTGTCGAGCATCCGGGGCGCGACGGCCTCCTCGGGCAGCAGGACGTCGGGGAAGTCGAGCCCCGCCCGGTACAGGACCGACACCCGGGCCGCGAACCCGGTGCCGTCGGGGCCGAGCAGTTCCACGGTCTGCCCCGCGCGCCACCCCTGGCTCCGGGCGGTGTCGGCGCGCACGGCGACGCCTCCGGGGCCGAAGTCCGCCCACGCGCCGCCCTCCACCGCCAGATCGTAGATCTGCGGCACCGCCTCGGGTTCGACCAGGTGGGTGGACAGGTAGGGCCCGCCCGCCGAGGTGACCGTCTGCCGGTAGCCCCCGGCGGCGGCGACCCCGGGCACGTCCTGGGCGGTCTCCGCCGCGGACGCGGGCAGGCCCACGCCCAGGGCCCCGGACACCACCAGGTCGGCGGCCAGGCGCTCCCCGTAGGCGCGCAGACGGGCCTCGGTGGTGGTCGTCTCCTGGAAGAGCAGCAGGCACGCGACCGCCGTCGTCACCAGCAGGGGCGTCATGACGCCCGCCACCCGGCGGACGTCGGCGCGCGCCTCCCGGTCGGCGACCAGGGACGCGGCCCTCCTGCGGGTGAGCGGGCGCAGCAGGAGCAGCACCGCGTGGACCAGCACCGGAGAGAGCAGGACCGCGGCGGCGACGAGGACCAGCGCGGCCGAGGCAGCGGCGGTCACCGCCACCACGGTTCCGGCCAGGCCCCAGGCCGTCGCGAACAGGACCGCGGCACCGCTCAGGACCACGGCCCCGAGCACCAGCCGGGCACGGGAGAAGGGAACGGGTTCGACCTGCGCCGCGCGCATCGCCTCCACGGGCGCGATCCGGCCCGCGGTGAGGGCGGGGCGCCAGGAGGCCGCCAGCGGCACGGCCACGGCCAGCGCCGCGCCCGCCGCGAGCGCGGGCCAGCCCAGGACCGGTTCGAACCCGTCCGGCAGCGCCCCCAGCGACGTGAAGAGCCTGGTCAGGAGTAGTGCCAGCGCCGTACCCACGGCGCAGGAGACCACGGCGGCCACGCACCCCAGGACCAGGGCCTCCCCGACGACGAGTCGGCGCACCAGCCCCGGCCGGGCCCCGACCAGCCGCAGGAGGGCGAACTCCCGGGCGCGGTCGCGCACGGTCAGGGAGAGCAGGCTGGCGACCGTGACGGCGGCCACCACCAGCGCCAGCGCGGCCATGGTGCCCAGGAACCGGCCCATGCCCGAGGCCAGGTCCCGGTTCTCCCCGTCCAGCGCGAGCGCCGCGGAGCGCGCGTCCCCGGTGAGCACCCGGGCCCCGGGCGCGACCTCCTCGACCGCCTCGGCCAGACGGTCGGGGTCGGTGCCCTCCCGCGGCCAGAGCGCGGCCAGGACCGGGTCGCCGCCCCGTTCGGCTGCCTCGGCGGGTGAGAGGAACAGGGCCCGGTCCGGGGCGCCGCCGCGCTCGACGGTTCCGGTGACCAGCACGTCGGCGAGACCGTCGGAGGTCAGCACGCGCGCGCGGTCGCCGGGTGCGAGCCCGGCGTCGGCGGCGGTGCGGGCGTCGAGGGCCGCCTCCCCCTCGCGCTCGGGGGCCCGTCCGGTGGCGGGCGTGAGCCCCTCGGCCTCGGCGAGTGCCCAGGAGTGGCCGAAGGAGCGGTCGGAGTGGCCGCCGAGCGTGCTGTCGGCGGTGACCACGTAGGCGGAGAAGGGCGCCTCGACCGCCGTCCGGCGCACGCCGGGGAGGCGCTCCAGTTCCGCCACGGTCTCCGGGTCCAACCGGGGCGGCTCCCCCAGCGGGGAGTCGGTGATCCCCGCCGCGGCCTCATCGGGGGCCGCCGCCACCACGACCGGCGCCCGCGACAGCGTCCAGGACGCCCCGGCGCCCTCGGCGGCCACCCGCTCGGCCGAGTCCTGGAGGGCGAGGACGGCCGTGGCCAGCCCGGCGCCCAGGGCCACGGTCAGAATCGACAGAGCCAGTTGGCGCGCCCGGTCGGCGACGCCGCGCAACACCATCCGCGTCATGGGGTTCCGCCTCCTTCTCCGCACTGGTCCGCCGCGTGGTGGCGCGGGTCCTCTCCGGGGCGGCGCGGGGCCTCACCCCGGTGGCGCGGGTCCTCTCCGGGACAGCGCGGGGCTTCACTCCGGTGGCGCGGGTGCCGCGGCCAACCGGTCAGCGCAGTGGGCGACATGGTGGGCGGCGTCGCAGGTGCAGCCGTGGGCGACACGGTGGGCGGCGTCGCGGGGACCGCCCCCGGCAGTGCTCCGTGGCGCGCCGGGCGCGTCACCGCTCCTCCAGACGCCGGATCCAGGCCAGGACGGAGTCCGCGGTGGGGTCGGCCAACTCCCCCTGGACGAGGCCGTCGCGCAGGAGGAGCACACGGTCGGCGCGGGCGGCGGCGACCGGGTCGTGGGTGACCATGACGACGGTCTGCCCGTGGTCGGAGGCGGCCCGGCGCAGCGCCTCCAGGACACCGGCCCCGGAGCGGGAGTCGAGGTTGCCGGTGGGTTCGTCGGCCAGGAGCACGCTCGGCCGGTGCACCAGGGCGCGGGCGACGGCGACGCGCTGCTGCTGGCCCCCGGAGAGTTCGGAGGGCCGGTGGTCGAGGCGGTCCGCCAGGCCGAGCGAGTCCACGAGGTGGTCGTGCCACGCCTCGTCCGGGGGCAGGCCGGACAGGCGCTGGCCGATGGTGATGTTCTCCCCCGCCGTCAGCGACGGGAGGAGGTTGAACGACTGGAAGACGAACCCGAACGCCCGGGCGCGCAGCCGGGTCAGGGCCGGTTCGGCGAGTCCGGTGATCGGCTGGCCCTCCACCGTCACCGTGCCCGCGTCGGGGCGCTCCAGCCCCGCCAGGCAATGCAGCAGGGTGCTCTTGCCCGAGCCGGAGGGACCCATGACCGCGGTGAAGCCTCCCCGGGGGAAGGCCGCGTCCACCCCTGCCAGCGCGTGCACGGGAACGCCTCCCCGCCTGTGGACCCTGGTCAGCCCGGACACCCGCAGCGCGTGGGGTGTGGCACCGGATCCGGCCCGGTCCCGGACGTACCCGCCCATGGCGAACTCCGCTCGTCTCGTCCTGTGGAAGGGGTGTCGGCACGGTGTCCCGCCCCCGTGCAAGAGCCAAACACGGGGGCCGGTCCGCGTCACTGGGCCTGGACGGAGGAACGGGGGTGGGGCGGGCCCCACCCCCGGGGCCTTTCCCGGGGCCACGGGCACCGGGTCGCGTTGGGCGGCGGGCACGGCGCGACGTAGCGTGACGTCATGGACATCGATCTGCGTACACGCACGGCCCTGGTGACCGGCTCGACCCAGGGCATCGGCCTGGCCATCGCCACGGCGCTGGCACGCGCCGGGGCGACCGTGGCGGTCAACGGGCGCGGCGAGGAGAAGGTCGCCCGCGCGGTGGAGGCGATCACGGAGCGGGTGCCCGGGGCCGAACCGGTGGCCGCGGTCGCCGACGTGACCACCGCGGAGGGCGTCGGGCGGCTCCGGGAGCTGCTCCCCCGGCTCGACGTGCTCGTCAACAACCTCGGGGTCTTCGGCGCGCAGGACGCGCTCGACATCCCCGACGAGGAGTGGAGGCGCTACTTCGAGGTCAACGTGCTCTCCGCCGTGCGCCTGACCAGGGAGTTCCTGCCCGGAATGACGGAGCGCGGATGGGGCCGGGTGCTCAACATCGCCAGCGACTCGGCGGTGGTGATCCCGGCCGAGATGATCCACTACGGCGTGTCCAAGACGGCGCTGCTCGCGGTCTCGCGGGGGTTCGCCAAGGAGGCCGCGGGCACGGGGGTGACCGTCAACTCGGTGATCGCCGGTCCCACCCACACCGGCGGTGTGGAGGACTTCGTCTACCAGCTCGTCGACCGGAGCCTGCCCTGGGAGGAGGCCCAGCGGGAGTTCATGCGCCTGCACCGGCCGCAGTCGCTCCTGCAGCGGCTGATCGAACCCGAGGAGATCGCCAACATGGTCGCCTACCTGAGTTCGCCGCTGGCCTCGGCCACCACGGGGGCCGCCGTGCGCGTGGACGGCGGGTACGTCGACTCCATCCTCCCCTGACGGCCGGGCCCGCGCCCCGGTACCCGCGTGCGGTGCCGGGCCGGGCCGGGAGGACACTGTTCCCCCTGTTCACAACGGTTACAGCCAACTCCGCACCCCCGGGTGAGAGAGCGCTCTCTGGTATAAAGGCGACTATGATCGACCGATCAGCCAAGGGCTCACCCACACTTGAGGACGTGGCCCGCGCGGCCGGTGTCTCCCGCGCCACGGTCTCCCGCGTCATCAACGAGAACCGGAACGTCGACCCCTCCATCCAGGCGACGGTCCGCCAGGCCATCGCCGCGACCGGCTACGTCCCCAACCGCGCCGCGCGCTCCCTGGTCACCCGCAAGGCCGACACCATCGCGCTGGTGGTCTCCGGCGCGGGCGGGCCCGACCCCGCGGGGGAGGACGGACCGCCCTCCCTGCTGGACGGCAACGTCCTGGGCGACCCGTTCTTCGGCCGCATCGCCAGCGGCGTGCTGGGGTTCCTGCGCCCCCTGGCGATGCACCCCCTGCTCATGCTGGCCGACTCCACGACCGCCCGCGACCAGGTGGTCTCCTACCTGAGCCGGGGCCACGCCGACGGCGCGGTCCTGGTCTCCACCCACGCCGCCGACCCGCTGCCCGGACAGCTCTTCGAGGCCGGTGTGCCCACCGCGCTCTTCGCCCGGCCGCCGCGGCCGATCCCGGTCAGCTACGTCGACCTGGCCCACCAGGACGGCGCCCGGCTGGCCGCCGACCACCTCGTGTCCCGGGGCTGCCAGCAGGTCGCCACCATCAGCGGTCCGCTGGACGTGCCCGCCAGCCAGGACCGGCTGACCGGCTTCCACGCGGCGATGGCCNCTACGTGCCCTCCGTGGACGGCAACTTCACCCAGGAGAGCGGGGAGAGGGCCATGGAGCGGCTGCTGGCCGAGGTGCCGGACCTGGACGGCCTCTTCGCCGCCAACGACCTCATGGCCCAGGGCGCGCTGCACGTCCTGCGCGAGCACGGGCGCCGCGTGCCCGAGGACGTCGCGGTCGTCGGCTTCGACGACAGCAGCGCGGCGACCGCCAGCCGCCCGACCCTGACGACGGTGCGCCACCCGATCGAGGAGATGGCCGCGGAGATGACCCGGCTCCTGCTGGAGCGGATCGCCGACCCCTCACTCCGGCCCGCGTCGGTGATCTTCGAACCGGCGCTGGTGGTCCGGCAGTCGGCCTGACCCGCCGTCGGGCCCGGGCCTGGCTCCCGGCCGTGTTCCGTCCGCCCGGGCCGGGCCCCGAGCACCTTTCGTCCGCTCGGCCGCGCGACCACGGCCCCCGCCCCGTGCCCCCACACCCAGCCCTCGTTCCGCGCGCCCCCGGCCCCGCCCCGTGCCCCCACGCCCAGCCCCCGTTCCGCGCGACCTCCGCCCCGCTCCGGTCGCCCCGCCCCGCGCCGGTCTCCTCATGCCCCGCGCACAAGTGCGACAAGGGGCGTTGACACGACCGGTCACGGCCCGCATCCTCAATGGGAGAGCGCTCTCCCACATTCGCGCCCGCATCGGAGCGCGAACCCCCCGACAGAGGAGAACACACGGTGCTGTCCGACAGAACAAGGTCCCGGAACCGTACGCGGCCGGGAACGGCGGCCCTGGCCGCCCTGGCGATCGGCGTCCCCCTGGCGCTGACCGCCTCCGCGGCACCGGCCGCCGCCGAGGACGACGAGCGGTTGACCGCCGCGTCCGTGGTCGAGGTGACCGGGAGCCACGGGGACTGGGAACTGACCGTCGACGGCGAGCCCTACACCGTCGAGGGATTGACCTGGGGCCCGTCCGTCGAGGACGCCGACGAGTACATGCCCGACCTGGCGTCGATGGGCGTCAACACCATCCGCACCTGGGGCACCGACGCGACCACGGCCCCCCTGCTGGACGCGGCCGCGGCCAACGGCATCCGGGTCATCGCGGGCTTCTGGCTCCAGCCGGGAGGCGGCCCCGGCAGCGGCGGCTGCGTGGACTACGTCAACGACCACGACTACAAGGGCTACCAGCTCTACCTGATGAACGAGTGGGTGGCCGCCTACAAGGACCACCCCGGCGTGCTCATGTGGAACGTCGGCAACGAGTCCCTGCTCGGCATGGACAAGTGCTACCAGGGCCAGGAGCTGGAGGAGCAGCGCGCCGCCTACGCCGAGTTCGTCAACGACGCGGCGCTGGAGATCAAGGCGCTGGACCCCGGCCACCCGGTCACCTCGACCGACGCGTGGACCGGGGCCTGGCCCTACTACCAGGAGCACTCCCCCGACCTGGACCTGCTCGCGGTCAACTCCTACGGCGCCGTGTGCGACATCCAGCAAACGTGGGAGGAGGAGGGCTACGACCGGCCCTACATCCTCACCGAGGGCGGCCCGGCCGGTGAGTGGGAGGTCCCCGACGACGTCAACGGCGTCCCCGACGAGCCCACCGACGTGGAGAAGCGGGACGGGTACCGCGCGTCCTGGGAGTGCCTCATGGACCACGAGGGCGTCGCCCTGGGCGGCACCCTGTTCCACTACGGCCTGGAGAGCGACTTCGGCGGCGTCTGGTTCAACCTGCTGCCGGGCGGCGAGCGGCGCCTGTCCTACTACGAGGTCGCCGACATGTTCGGCGGCGCCGCACCGGCCAACACCCCGCCGGTGACCCGCTCCCTGACCGTCGGCGGCGACCGCACCGCCGTTCCGGCCGGCGGGGAGTTCACCCTGACCGCGGACGTCGACGACCCCGACGGCGACACCCTCACCCAGGAGGTGATGCTGAGCGGCAACTACGTCGACGGCAACGGCGCGCTCGTGCCCGCCGAGTACACCCGGAACGGCGACGGCGAGTTCACCGTGACCGCGCCCGAACGGCCCGGCGTGTGGAAGGTGTACCTGTTCTCGCGCGACGGCAACGGCAACGTCGGCGTCGAGACCACCTCGGTCGGAGTCGTGGTGCCGCCGGTGGAGGGCACCAACCTCGCCCTGGGTGCGCCGACCAGCGCCTCCTCCTTCCAGGACGTGGGCGACGGGGCGCCGTTCCCGCCCTCCAACGCGACCGACGGCGACGCGGACACCCGCTGGGCCAGTGACTGGAGCGACCCGCAGTGGCTCCAGGTGGACCTGGGCTCGGTGGTCTCCTTCGACCGCGTGCAGCTGGTGTGGGAGGCCTCCTACGCGCGCGCCTACCGGGTGCAGACCTCCGACGACGGCGTCACGTGGACGACCGTCCACGAGGTGACCGACGGCACGGGCGGCGTGGACGCGGTCGAGGCCGGCGGGTCCGGCCGCTACGTGCGGGTGCTCGGCGACGAGCGCGGCACCGGCTGGGGCTACTCGCTGTTCGAGTTCGGCGTGTACGCCGACTAGGTCCCCAGGGCCCGTTCGGCCCCGGCCTCCCCGCGGGGAGGCCGGGGCCGAACGCCGTTCCGGCTGGCCCGCGGCCCGCTCCGCTCCGCTGCCGGGAGGGTGGGCCGGTGGGGCGGCGCGAACGCGCTGTACCGGGCGGAGCCGGGCGGGTGGGGCGGTGGGCCGGTGGGCCCGGTGGGGCGGCGCGGACCCGCTGTACCGGGCGGAGGTCCGGCGCCTGCGGGGGCCGCCCTGGTGCGCGCGGTCCACCTCCGCTCCCGGCGCCCGCGCGTGCGGGGAGCGGTGCGCGGTGTCCGGCGCGGATGGCGAACGCCCCCCGGGCGTCGGTCCGGGGGGCGGTTGGGCGTCGGGGCGGCGATGGATCAGGGGTAGGACACCAGGTAGTCGATCCCCTCGTTGCCGGGGCCCGCGGGACCGCCGGTGTCGTTGACGACGTGGTTGATGGTGCCCAGCTGGCCCAGCGAGACGATCACCATGTGCTGGAACTCCACCCCGGCGCGTTCGGGCGCCTCGATGGCGCGTTCGGCGACGATGGTGGCGTCCTCCAGGAACAGGCAGTAGGCGCCCAGCCCCCACGCGCGGTGGTCGGTGACCGAGGCGTCGACCCGGTAGGCCGGGAAGCCGCGCACGTCACCGTCCATGAACGCCGCCTGGTTCGGCGGGTCGTAGGGCATCTCGCACTGGAAGAAGTACGTGCGCCCGCGCTCGCCGTTCCACTGCACCTGCTGCCGCTGGTAGTGCTCGGCGAACAGGCCGTAGACGACGACGTCGTCCCCGTTGACCACGAGGCCGTGCGCGGCCGGGTTGACGTCCCAGCCGACCCCGTCGCCGTGGTCGCCCCGCCACAGCCACACGTGGTCCACGATCGTGTCGTGGCTGTTGACCACGAGGCTGGTCACCGCCCGGCCCGGGCCCGCGCCGCCGATCCGGGCGAAGAGGTCGTGGACGTGGATGGGGTCGCCGGTGTGCCGGGCGGAGGAGCCGGGCGGGCCGATCTCCACCAGGACCTGCGACTCCTGGGGCCCCGCGTCGACGAGCAGGCCCGCGATCTGGACGCCGTCCACGTCGGCCACGCGCAGCGCGGTGATCCCGCCGTCGGGGATGAGCGTGGCCAGGCCCAGGCCGAGGACGACGGTGCCCGGCTCGGTGACCTCCAGCGTCCGGTCCAGGTGGTACACGCCCGGGGTGACGAGCAGGTGCCTGCCCTGGTCCAGGGCCGCCTGGACGCTGGAGGCCGTGTCGCCCTCGCGGACGATGTGGAACCGGTCCAGGGGGATCGACGTGCCCGGCGTCCGGCCGCTCCCCCAGCTGGTGCCGCGGGAGTCGCGGGAGGCCTCGGGCACGAACACGTGGTA
Organism: Nocardiopsis synnemataformans DSM 44143; assembly: GCA_000340945.1. GTDB lineage: Bacteria > Actinomycetota > Actinomycetes > Streptosporangiales > Streptosporangiaceae > Nocardiopsis > Nocardiopsis synnemataformans. The sequence goes on from ANAW01000158.1 coordinate 88,251, forward strand.
GGCGCCGGAGCCGTCGACGTGCAGGAAGGGCTTCTCCTTCACACGCGGGGTGCGGTCCACGGTGGTGTGGGAGGGGTTGGGGAAGTGGTTGGGCGGCGCGCCCTCCACTCCCAGGAACACCATGTTCCACACCGAGCCCGCCCACTCACCGAGTTGGCTGTTGCGGGTGAACCACTGCTGCTGGGAGCCGGAGACGACCCGGTCCACCTGGCAGTCGGCCATGAAGCCGCCGCTGGCCCAGCCGTCGTAGCCGTTCCACAGCGGCATCTCGCCGCGCACGTGGACCCGGCGCAGGGGGGCGGCCTGGGAGACGGCCCAGCGGTTGTAGCCGTCCCAGGGGGTGACGGACAGGTTCTCGGCGGTGCGCCAGAAGTTGTGGGTGGCGTTGCCGTCGAACCAGTCGGCCGTCACGCGGACCCAGCCGGTGATGTCCACGTCGTCGGGCGACAGGCCCAGCCCGGCCACGTGGGTGTAGTAGCCGATGTTGGCGTCGATGTCCTGGTAGCGGCCGGGCTTGAACAGGAACGCGTACCGGCCGGAGCCGAACTGCGCGGTCTCCTGCTCGGCGAAGGCCGCGTCGAGCCTGGCCTGGATCTCCTCCCGGGGCGTGGAGGGGTCGAAGACGGTGACGTTGGGGCCGAGGTCGGGCTCCGCGGCGGCGGCCGCGGGGGCGGCGTCCGCGAGGACGCGTCCGACGGCCGTGGACGCCACGGCGGCGACGGCGAGTCCGGTCAGGGCGGTGCGTCGGCTGAGCGCGCCCGGCGACGGCGGCCGGTCGGGGCTCGCGGCCGGACCGTGGGGGGCGTCCGGTGAGGTCACGGGATCTCCTCTTCGCGTGGTGCGGATGCGGGGGGGTGGGTGCGCGTCCCGGCGCGGTGGAGGACCGCGCCGGGACGGCGGGGGACGGGAGAGCGCTCTCGCCGCGCCCGGAGCGGTCAGGGCGAGAGCGGCGGCAGCGGGGACGACTCCCGGTGGGAGCGGGGTGGACGGGAGCGGCGCGGGCGGGGACGGCTTCAGCGGGAGCGGCGCGCGAGCGGAGGGCTGCGGAGCGCCGACCGCGTGGAGCGGGCCCGCCCCGGGCGGTCGTCCCGCGTGGAGCGGCGTCCGCCGCCCCGGGTGCCCCGCCGGGAGCGGCCCGGCGGGGCGGCCCCGCCCCCCGTCAGGGCAGCTCGTAGTCCTCGTTGAGGGCCGCGCCCTGCTCGGGGTGGAACTGGTCGTAGCCGCGGGCGTCGCACTGGAGTCCGCCGTTGACGCAGTGCTCGACCATGGCGGCGAGGGTGGGCTCGTCCCAGGCGTTCATGAAGTCGTAGTGGAAGGAGTAGCCCTCCCCGCTGGCCAGACGCACCGCGGAGGTGTCGCCGTCGACCGGGAAGGCCATCTTGAACTCGATCATCGGCACCGCGACCGGGTGGCTGTCCGGGCAGTGGTTCTGGCCGTCCACGACGACCGGGTAGGACATGTGCGCCTTGTGGTCGGGCGAGTCCAGGTGCAGTCCGTCCCAGCAGCTCGGGGCCTGGAAGCGGACGTTCATCTGGCTGCCCTCCGCGCACCGGGAGGGGAAGTCCTCGTTGTCGTAGTCGTCGCCGCACTCCCAGCCCTGGATGGCGCCGGGGTGGCCCATGAACTCGTCCGCGCTCTGCATGGGACTGCCCACGACGTAGCGCAGGCCGGTCGGGAAGGGGCGGACGCTGGTGTAGTCGCGGATACCGGACTTGTAGTAGATGACCTGGTCGCCGATGGGCAGGACCGGCTCGTCGCCGTCGAACATCGTCGGCATCCAGTAGGCCGAGAGGTCGCCGGGCACCTTGCAGGTGGTCTCGCCCGCGCTCAGGGACTCCACCGTGCTGAACGCGTCGGTGGTGGTGTTGCCCATGAAGGTGTGGTTGTGGGAGGCGCCCGGCATGCCCGGGTAGACGATGGGGTCGTCGTCGCCGGTGTGGGAGACGGAGCAGTTGGCCTGGAACTCGCGGTGCTCGGCGAAGGGCGGGGGCTCCTCCAGGGGAGGGACGCCCTCGACCGGTTCGTCGACGGGGATCCACTCGCCCGGGGGCGGCGCGGGCATGTCGGGCATCGCGGCCGCTCCGGCGTGGTGCCGACCGTGCTCCTCGGCGGTGGCGCCCGCGGCGCCGAACGCGCCCAGGAGGGCCGCCGCGAGGACGGTCGCGGCCGACACCGCCAGGGCGCGCGCCGGACGGGGGGACGTGGTCTTTCGTGTCATGCGGACCTCCGTGGAACCGCGGGGGCGCGGCTCCCGTAGCAGGGGGTGGGTCCTGGAGGTACCGGCTGCGTGAAACAGCCGGGAGAGCGCTCTCCCACCAGTGTTTCCCGACGATCACACCGTGTCAAGACACCGTCGGCGCACAAGTTCCTCCGCGAACGCCGACGGGGGGGGCGCCGGTCGCCGCTCCTGCGACCGGCGCCCGGGTCCGGCGTCGGAACGGCGGGCCGCGCAAGCCGGAAAGGGCGGGAAGGGCGGCGAAGGGCTTCCGGCGGGGCCCGAGGGGTCTGGCCGCACCGGCGAGAGCGGTCGTCCGCGTTGAGTCGACCCGCGTCGCCGGGCCCGGACATGGGAGAGTCCCCGCGACGTTGCGTTGCGGGGACTGGTCGGCCCGGCTCCCACGGCGTCGGCGCCGCGGCGGGGACCGGGCTCGGTCGGGCCCGGTCCCGGCCCGGTTACTTCGGGCCGAAGACCATCACGGTGACGCCGCTGGCGAACTCCCTGGTCCTGAGCCGCTCCAGGTGCGTGACATCGACGCCGTCCAGCAGCCGCTGCCCGCTGCCCGCGACCACGGGGAACACCCACAGGTGGAACTCGTCCACGAGACCGTGCTCGATCAGCGTGAGGTCCAACTCCCCGGTGCCGAACTTCAGGAGGTTCCCGCCGGACTCCTTCTTGAGCCTGGCGACCTCCTCCGCGACGTCGCCCTTGATGACCGTGGCGTTCCACTCGGCCTCGGTCAGCGTCCGGGAGGCCACGTACTTGGGCAGGGCGTTGATGCGCTTGCTGTAGTCGTCCCCGTCCCGTTGGGGCCAGGTCGCCGCGAACCCCTCGTAGGTCTCCCGCCCCAGCAGCAGCGCGTCGGCCTCGCCCAGCAGCTCGGCGCCGTAGGAGGAGTGCTCCTCGTCCCAGTACGGCGATCCCCACTTCTCGGGGGAGGAGAGCACGCCGTCCGTGGTGATGAACGTCGACTCGATCAGCTTCCGCATGTGTGCTCCCAGGTGTCTTCTTGTGCCTCTCACTCTCTGGTCGAACGGTGCGGGCCCGGATCGACACGGGGACCGAACTCTTTTCGGGGGAGAGCGGAGTATGCGGCGAAGCAGCACCAGGACGCCGTTTCCACGGGCCCGAAGGCAGACCGGTCCGCCCCCTCGGATGCCCTCCGGCTTGACCTCGACTCTGGTTCAGGTAGTGGGCTCTGCGACAGACCGGTTCCGGTGGCCGGGTCGCGGGATCCGAGGAGAAGAGCGCGGCGACGAGGACGACGGGACGGGCGCCCCGCGGGGTCGCACGCCGACGCGGCGGGCTCTCCCCTGACCGGGCGCGGCGCCGCCCTCAGCGGGACCCGTCCACGGACCGGTGGAGCCGGTCCGCGAGCGCCGCGGTGTGGCGTGCGAACTCAGGCGGGCCCTCGACCGTGAAGGGCAGCCCGGTGAGCGCGAGGACGACCGCGAGCCACTCGTGGGAGTCCACCCGGGCGGTGTAGCGCGCCCGGCCGGGGCCGACCGCCTCCAGATCGCCGTCGATCCGGGAGATCCGCGCCGCCACCTCCCCGGCCGACGCGTCGAACAGGACCGACACCGTGCGCCGGGCCTCCCCCGCCCCGAAACCCCGCTCCAGGTGGTCGGCCAGCGGTTCCCCGGGCAGTTCCCTGCGGGGGAAGGGCGCCCTCGTGGCGGTGACCCCGACGATCCGGTCGAGCCGGAAGGTCCGCCAGTCGTCGCGCTCGCGGTCCCAGGCGAACAGGTACCAGCGCCGCCCGGACAGCACCAGCCGGTACGGGTCCACCTTGCGGCGCAGCTCGCGGCCGTCACCGCCTCGGTGGAGCATCCGGACCCAGTGCCCGTCCGCGACGGCCTCGCCCAGGTCGGTGAGGACCCGTGTCCGCACGCCCGGCCACACCCGCTGCTCCGGTTCGACCGCCGCGGCCAGGGCTCCCGCCCGGCGGGCCAGGCGCGAGGGCAGCACCTGGCCGAGCCGGGCCAGGGCGCGCTCCGCGCTCTCCTCCACGCCCTCCACCCCGCCGAGCCCGGCGGCGACGATCCGCAGGCCCAGGGCGGCGGCCACGACCTCGTCGTCCTCCAGCAGCAGGGGCGGCACCGCGCGGCCCGCGACCAGCCGGTAGTGGCCTCCGGGGCCGCGGAGGCTCTCCACCGCGTAGCCCAGTTCGCGCAGCCGGTCGATGTCGCGGCGCAGCGACCGCGGGCTGGTCCCCAGGGCCGCGGCCAGGTCCGCGCCGGGCCAGGCCCTGCCGGTCTGGAGCAGGGAGAGCAGGCGCAGCATCCGCGCACTCGTGTCGGCCATACGCCCCATTCTCGTCCGGGTTGTGGCCGGATTCCGACCGCGATCCCCCGGCGCGGCACGGAGATGGGGCTGAACGGAGCGGACTTCGATCCGGAAGCAGTTGAGCGGCTGCACTCCCCCACGGCGGACCCGCTTTCGGCGGTGCCGGGACGGCGCGGTTCCTGCGCTGTTCGGGTGTTCCGGCAGGCCGGAACACGGCTTTGCGCACGGTCACCGAGGTGACAGAAGGGCACTGGTGGTGTGATCGTGGACACCACCGGTGTTCTTGTGGAATCACTTCCCGGCGCTTCGGCCGAAGACCCCGCGCGCTGACCAGCGGTTCCCGGGAGAGGGGACGGCCCATGAGTCGCGTTGCGGCCCTTCCGGATCACTCTGCGCGTCCGCCCCTTACTGAGAGTTTACCCGGACCGGGTAGACATAGACGGAATAGGCCCCCACGGACCTGAGATAAGGATGTGCGCGACGTGATGGACTGGTTGAGCAACCTCTTCGGCGGAGCAGCCGAGGAAGCAGCCCAGGGAGTGTCCGACGCCGTGGGCGGAGTCGGTGAGGCCGTGGGCGGAGTCGGTGAGACCCTGGGCGGCGCCGGCGAGGCCGCGCAGGCCTACGGCGAAGAGGCCGTCGGCGGTTTCACCGAGGGCGCCCAGGCCTACGGCGAGGAGGCCGTGGGCGGTTTCCAGGACAGCGCCACCGAGGCGGTCGGCGGCTTCCAGGAGCAGGCCGACACCGTGAGCGGTATCGCGGAGGACCCGGGCGGCGCCGCCGCCGACCACTTCTTCGGCAACAACTGACCTACCGCCCTCCCGGCCCCCGGCCGGGAGGGCGCGGCCCGCCCGGAGCACCCGTGCCCCGGGCGGGCCGCTTGTGCGCCGCGAGGCCGCCGCGTCCCGTCAGCCGGGGAACAGCCGGTCCGGGTGGTCGTCCAGGACGGCCGGGGCCCGTTCCCGCGTCCCGTGCCCGAGCGGGGTCTGCATCCTGAGCCCGTCCACGAACGCGGGGACCGCGGCCGCCGCCGTCCCGGGATCGGCGCCCTGCGCTCACTCCCGGCGCGGCGGGGCCACCGAGAGCACGGCGAGTGCGGCCAGGGCGGTGGCGCACGTCCAGGCGAACGCGTCCCCGATCCGGGAGTAGACCGTGGTCACCCCCTCCCGGGGCACCATGGCGACCATGGTCTGCTGCCCGGTGGCGAAGTAGTCGGTCGTCGCCAGCACCCGTCCCTGGTGGTCGGTGGCGTTGGCCCGGCCCCGGCTCGCCTGCCGGAACAGGGACGAGCCGTTCTCCACCGCGCGGAACACCGCGTTGCGCGCGTGCATCTCCTTGATCCCCTCCCAGGTGTTGGCGCCGACCAGGAGGACGTCCGCGTCCCGCGCGCCCGCCTGACGGACCAGCCCCGGGAAGTCGGCGTCGTAACAGATGGCCACGGCCAGCCTCCCCGCGGGCGTGTCCGCGACGGGCACCGTGCCGGGCCCCGGCTCGTACGGCTCCAGGACGGGTACCGGCCTGCTCTTGTCGTAGGTCCACACGACCCCGCCGTCCGGGGCGACCATGAGCATCTGGTTGCGGATGTGGGGAGCCCGCCCGGTGTAGACCGACATACCGGCGTTGACGTACACCCCGTGGTCCCGGGCCACCTCCCGGATGTCGGCCACCAGCAGGTCGCGGTCCTCCTCCAGGGTGAAGGCCGCCGACTCGGGCCACACCACGACCTCGGCGCCCGCGGCCGCCTCCCTCGCGGTGCTGGCCAGGAGTTCGTCGTTGACGACGCCGAAGCGCTCACGCAGCACGGCCGGATCGGCGGCCCGCAGCGCCTCCAGCGAGTCGTACTCCCGGAAGGTCGGCACCAGCTCCTCCCACGCGTCCTGCGAGGCGGTGACCCCCGCGACGCGCACGGTCTCGCCCGAGGGCGCGGCGAATACCAGGCGCGCGCCGCCCGCGACCGCGACCAGCGCGACCGTCCCGGCGCAGGCCGCCGCCACCGCGCGGGCCGCGCGGTCGGTCAGACCGCGTGCCCACAGCAGCGCCACCGCCGAGCACGCCCACGCCACCAGGAAGCTCACTCCGTACACACCGGTCACCGAGGCCACCTGGATCAGCGGGAGGTTGTCCGCCTGGGTGGCGCCGAGAACCCCGTGGATGGTGCCGAAGGGGGTCACCGAGGCCACCGTGAACTCCACGGCCACGGTGGTGAGCGGGAAGACCAGGCTGACCGGCCACGGGCCGCGCTCCCCCAGCCGGCGGTACAGGAGGCGGTCGACGGCGTAGGGGGCCGCGTCGGCCAGGGCCAGGGCCAGGGCGAGCAGCACCAGCGGCGGGGGGGGGAGGGCGG